>JBHLKA010000049.1:0-17569 GCA_048887145.1 Candidatus Hodarchaeota archaeon | reverse complement strand
CCTAAATAAAAATAAGTAATGAAACTATTTAAATGATGATCAATTTTAGTAATTATGTGATCAAGCTCTCATAATAAAAAAAATGAAAGCGATCACAGAAACAACCAAAAATGACAATCAAATACAGAATAATAATAAAAAAATGAGATATTGATTCATCAGACCTTTAACAATTACTAGAATAAGTGACAGATCCTGATCATTGCTTATGAAAAATAAAAATTATTTTGAAAAAATTAATTCTTTCTATCACTCAAAATTAATTTATGATTGAAATCTAATAAAAATAGTAAAAGTGAAAGTGTTAATCAATTTATGATCAAAAATAAAAAAAAAGGTTCTGAATTTTTAGCGAATCTTATCAAATTTATTGCATAAATTTTAAGCAATTTATTTATAATATAAGATTAAAAATTCATCAATATTGCTTCGAATATTGAACTTATACATATTCTATGGTAGCAGGTGGTTTTGGAGTAACATCCATATAAATATTTTTAGTTTCAGGAAGTTCATTTACCAATATCTTCAATTTTTCTATTAATTCAAATGGTAGATTTGTAACAGATGCTGTTCTTGCATCTTTACTATTTACGGCTCTTATTATTACATCATATATACCTTTCTTATTAGTTTCAAGCTCGTAAAGTAATCTAGAATATCCTTTTAATTGAGATGCTAAACCAACAAGTCTTAAATAATCCCATTTTCCTTTAACACATAAAGGAACTCCATAAGTTCGTTTTCCCTTAACTATTCCGGTTACTTTTCTATTGAGAATATCTTCACTAATAGCAGCAAATACTTGAAATGGTTCTTGTTCTGCCATTTCGTTTATTATCATTGGCCTACTGTATTTTTCGTTATAGTAATCATCTACATTACTTTCTACAATATCATGGACTTTTTTTTCAAAAGTTAAATTTTCATTTGTTACAGGACCTATAATTCTAGCTGATAACGCTGGACCTGGAAAAGCTTTCCTATATATTAATTCTTGGGGCATCTTTAAATATTCAAGAATCGTCCTAATCTCATATTTAGTAAGACTTGCTACTGGTTGAATTGTCGCTTCAACATCATATTCAATTTCTACATTATGTTGGCTTTTTACAAACCCTTGAAGATTTTTTCTTTTTAAATTCATTTCCTCCTTAAGCGACATGGTTTCTTTTAAATCTGAGATTTTAACACCAAAACTTTCTTCGATATCGGGCAAGATGGTTCCATCAGCAAGTAGATCACACTTTTCCCCCTTAATTACACTATTGATTATAGCAGAATATGCTTTTTTAAATAGTTTTCTCTTGTTTTCAGCATCACCCTCTCCAAAAATTTTTGGTAAAAATTTTTCGCGAATATCAACAATAATGAGTTCTGGGAACAATTTTTTTAGATATTCTCTCTCTTCTTTACCTCTAATTATTCTCATAAGGCCATGATCGATAAAAACAGGGAGAGTATCAACTTTAGCTTGCTTTAATAGAAGATAAGTACAAGAACTATCAACACCACCAGAAAGTGCACAAAATATCCTCCTATTTCTACCATATTTCTGAATAAATTTAACAGCAGCTTTAACAAATTTTTCTGGTTCACGAGGAGGATCAATTAATCTATGGTTTAGCATAGATTATAATTATATCATCAATAAAATAAGTTCTTTTATTAATTGGTTATGAATTTAATTTCCCTTTTTATGGGAAATTATCTTTTTGAAGTTACCTTATATTTTAAAATTAAAAATTATAAAATTAATACAATAAAAGAGAATTACAAAAAAAAAAGCATAACTACTTCTTATTTTTCTCGTAATAACGTTGATGGTATTCTTCAGCTTTATAAAATACTGAAGCAGGTGTTATCTCAGTCACAATAGGATTTATATATTTACCAGATTTGTTAAGTTTTTCCTTTAATTTTAATGCTTTTTGTTTTTGCTCTTCACTATGATAAAATACTACAGATCTATATTGAGTACCAATATCCCAACCCTGACGATTAAGAGTTGTAGGATTATGAATATTCCAAAAGACTTCTAATAATTCCTCATAAGATACAATTGAGGGATCATAGGTAACTTGGACAACCTCAGCATGACCAGTTTTATCTGTGCATACATCCTTATATGTTGGATTTTCCGTTTTACCTCCAGTATACCCAACAATAGCGTCTATTACACCTTTAACCTTCCTAAATCTTGCTTCTACACCCCAGAAGCAACCCGCACCAAATGTAGCTTTTTCCATTTTTCTAAAATAAATAAGAAAAAGTGAAAATAAAAGAGTATTGATAATTTCTCATAAACTAAATAAAAGATTTTCTAATAATTCTAAATAATATAACTGAAAATCACAATGTTTTATAAAAAATCTAAATAAAAAAATACTAAAAGATATTATTTTTTTTCTTCTTTCTCTCTTAATTCCCTATGAAGTATTTTTCCAACAATAGTTTTAGGAATTTCATCAATAAATTCTACGAATCGGGGGTATTTCTCAAACCCCATGTTTTTTTTTGACCAATCAATAAGATCTTGCTCTGAAACTTTCCCCTTAAATTCATCCTTTAAAACTATAAATGCTTTTATGTTCTCATTTCCATCTTTATCTATGATTCCAACAACGGCGCAATCTTCAATAGCATCATTATAAAATAGTAAATCTTCAACTTCTGTGGGATAAACTGAATGACCCTTATACTTAATCATATCTTTTAATCGTTCTTTTATTATTATTCGACCATCAGTATTCATTGATGCCATATCTCCTGTTCTTAACCATCCATCAATAATTGTATTTCTTGTTTCTTCAGGTCTTTTATAATATCCTTTCATCATTTGTGGACCCCTAACCCACAATTCCCCAATTTTATTTATACCAAGAACTTTTCCGTCTTCGTCAACTATTTTAACTTCAGTATTTGGTAAAGGCATCCCCGCAGTTCCTGATTTGAAATTATCATCAAACGTATTGGCAGTTACAGCAGGAGACATTTCAGTTAAACCATAAACCTCTCTAACTTTAGCTCCTGATAATTGTTCAAACTTTTTTCTTACATCATCTGGTAAAGGTGCAGCTCCACTAAAGCAATATTTGATACTCGATAAATCATGTTTTTCTATACCTTCATAATTATTTATATTATTATATAAAGGAGCAATACCTGGGAAAACCGTGACTTTTGTGGTTTCTATTGCCTCTATAATTTCATGAGTTTCTCGAGGATTGAACACACAAGTAAGAGTATCCCCCAAATGGACTACAGCGTTCATAACAAAACACATATAAATATGATAGAATGGTAAAACTGCTAAAAAGTTGTCCTCACTTTCTTTAATTCCAGGTAACCATGTTTTAATTTGATACACATTTGCTACAATATTTTTATGGGTTAACATTGCACCTTTTGGGAAACCAGTGGTACCACCTGTGTATTGAAGCATCGCTAAATCTTCTGGATCAATATTAATAATAGGTGGATTAGGTTTCGTTTCTCTAATAAGATCTTCAAAGGTGGGCTCCCCACCCATAGGAAACTCGGGTGGCGCCATTGGATCTGGTGATAAATAAGGACCAAGATTACTATAAAATTTGTGTATAACCCCTGTTTCTTCAATAATAGGATCTACTATTCCATTAAACCCTTCCCATCCAATGTATATTTTAGCATCACTATCATTCAGTTGTCTTTCAACCTCTAAGCTTTTAAATAAAGGTGATAAGTTTGTGACAACTCCTCCCATTTTAAGAACACCGTAATAATAAGAAATATACGCTGGATTATTAGTAAATTGGAGTGCAACAGTTTCCCCTTTTTCTAGGCCCAACTCTGATAATTTAGTAGCTGTGCGATATACGATATTTTGCAGCTGAGTATAGGTTAATTGAAATCCCATAAAATTGGTAACAATATTATTAGGATACTTTTTTACAGAATCTTCAAGAAAGTCAACTAAAGTTTTATTTGGAATTTCAATTATTTTTGGAATATCTTTGGGCCAATCTTTATAATAGATTTTTTGATCAGACATAATCATTCTAAAACTATTTTAAGTTATAATAATATCTATTTTCTTGTTTTTATTTTTTATAGTTTTACAACATAACTGCTTCTCTGAAATTTTAAATCAGAAATTTTTGTATGTTTTCTTAATTAATGGAAATATTTTTTTTAAATCCCTTGTTTTAAAATAAATAATTAAAAATCTTAGTTTTTTTGGGAATAATCTTGATGGAAAAGGATTATAGATTTATAAGAGAAGAAGGAAGAGCTTTAATGCTTGGGAATGAAGCAATAGTTAGAGGTAGTCTTGAAGCTGGAGTTAGTTATGCCGCTCAATATCCCGGAACACCCACAAGTGATATAGGAGAGACATTTCAACGTCTATTAAGAGAACAGCCTGAATTAAAGAAAAATTTAATTCATCATTGGGCAATTAATGAAGCAGTTGCAACCTCTGAATGTGCTGGAGCGGCTTGGACAGGGTGTAAGTCTCTTAATCCTATGAAACATGTAGGACTGAATGTAGCTAGTGACCCATTAAGTGTGATAGCTTTAAATGGGCCTAATCCAGGGGCTATGGTAATCGTAGTAGGTGCTGATCCTGGAAGTTTAGGTTCTCATCAAGAACAAAATGAAAGGTTTTACACTTGGATGTTGCATTTACCATGTTTCGAACCACATACACCACAAGAATGCAAAGATTTTACAAAATTAGCTTTTGAACTTTCTGAGAAATATGATACGATAGTTGAAATAAGAACTTCAACTAGAAGCGCACATTCGAGAGGGTTTGTAGAATTAGGCTCATTAAAAAAAGGAAAAGCAAAAGGAGAATTTCAAAGGAATATTCCTAAGTTTAATTCATTACCACCACACGCAATCAATAATCATATTAGATTGTATGATAGAATTCAAAAAATCAGAGAAATAATACCTACACTTGGGATTAATAATGTATTTCCAGGCATGAATAAGGTTGGAATAATAACAAGTGGAGTGCCTTTTGGGTATACTATGGAAGCTATAAATCAACTTGGCTTGAATGAGATACCAATTCTCAAGCTAGGAATGATTTTTCCTCTTAATTATCGTGAAATCACTGAATTTTTAAGAAATTTAGAAAAGGTAATAATAATTGAGGAACTTGAACCATTTTTAGAAGTAAAGGTAGCAGAAATAGCCCTAAAGCAAAATATAAATGTGGAAATTATAGGTGAAAAATGTTTTCCAAAATACAATGAGTATTCAACAGGTTTGGTTGCATCACGTTTAGCAGAAATATTCAATAAAAAACTCAGCCCCCAAATAACTAATGCCATTGGACATTTTAATTCTTATAAGGATCTAGTCCCCAGCAGATTTCCTACTTTTTGTGCAGGTTGCCCCGAACGAGCCACACTTTATGCAATATTAAAGGGTACTAACAATTTGGAACATACGATTGTATGTGGAGATATTGGTTGTTTTGTAATGAGCTTCTTTCCTCCTCAACAATGTAGTGATTTAATAATCTGCATGTCCGGAGGTCTTAGTGCAGCTATCGGCATGTCTGAAAAAACTGATCAAAAAGTAATAGCATTCATCGGAGACTCAACTTTTCTGCATACAGGAATGGCTCCTTTAACAGAAGCAGCTAATTATAATTCTAATGTTTTACTCTTCGTATTTGAAAATAGTTGGACAGCTATGACTGGTCATCAGCCTGTGTTAGGTCTCACTGAAAAAAGATTATCTATTGAAAAAATTTGCGAAGCCGTAGGAGTATCTTGGATACGAGTGGAGGATTCTTATAATCCTAAAAAATTAATAAGAATTATAGAAGATGGGTTAGAAACTAAGGGATTTAAAGTAATTATTGTGAAAAGGGAATGCGCACTCCAAGCTCATAGATGGAGACTAAATCAGATTAAAAGTTTAGAGGAACAAGGCAAAAAGGTTAAAGAAGTTTCCTATTATATCGGTGGATGTCAATTATGCTATGAATGTGCCCGTATACTAAGCTGCCCTGCAATAAGAAAAGTAAAACTTGATGTTCTCGAAGAAATGCAAATAGACCAAGACAGATGTATAAGGTGCGGTGTTTGTTATGAAGTATGCCCTAATGGAGCGATTCGTAAATCTATAATTCACGTATTTGAGGAGGAGGTGCCATTTCGTGAGCTTTAAAGAAAAAGAAATAATAAATGTAGTAATAGCTGGAACTGCTGGACAAGGAGTAATAACATTGAAGAGGTTAATAGAGTTTGCCGCTCAAAAAGCTGGTTTAGAAAGAATTTTAGGAGCAGAACATCATGGCCTAGCACAGAGAGAAGGTGCAATTACGAGTCATGTACGATATCAAAGGAAACTATTTGAAAATGAGCGTAAAAATATCCAATCTCCTCTTATCTCTTATGGTGATGCCGATTTATATATATGCATAGAACCTGTGGAAGCATTAAGACAAGGAATCTTTGCTTCGAATAAAACTACATTTACTTTAAATTCACGCACTATTCCAGGAGTAATGATTACAGCAGCTTTAGAGGAGTATCCTTCTTTAAATAAAATTGAAGAAATTCTAATGAAATACACGAAAGAAGTATATTTTTTAAATGCTACTGAATTATCTTTAAATTATTTTAATTCAAATCAATATGTGAATATAATGATGCTCGGATTTGCATTAACTACAGAAAAATTACCATTTATTGAAACCGAATATTATGAAGAAGTGATTAGAGAATGGTTGAGAGAACCTGATAAAAATATAAAAGCACTACATATTGGAATTGAAGAGGGTAAAAAAAATATTAAAATAAATAAATAGGTTATAGTAGTTTGTCATTGAGCTAATCTTTAGAGTTAAAAAAATCAAATATGTCGAAAATTTTAAACAAATTTAACAAAAAATTTTGTTAAAAATAATTAAAACTATTTATCTATTTCTTTTATTTAAAATTTTAATTTAAATTTTTAAAGAAGATTGGAATAAGTTTTTGTCATAAGTTATTTGAAGTAAAATTAGAGAATTTGACTTATATATGAATTCTAAAATAGAGATTTCGAATTCAATAATAAAATCAAAAGATTAAATTTTTTATAGAGATTATATAGAATAAAGAGAATATATTATTATATTATAAATTCATGTATTCTTTCTTAGTAATTCTACTTATTAATCAAAATGAAGAAAAATGAATGAGATCGAGGATAAGAAGCTTAATAAGATGAGCATTGATAAATTAACACGGTTATTCATGGATACTATAAATGAACAAAACCTGAAACTTATCGAAGGAATAGAATATCTTGTGGATGAAAATTTCAAAGAATTCAAGAAAAATTTAAACTATGTTATTGATACGAATACAGAGGTCTTGATTAAAAAAAGATTCGAATCTAAAATTTTTAAGTCTAAACTAATGTTTTCAAAGGCAGATCGACTAAAATTATTCACTAAAATTAATGATATCAAAAATATAGGAGAATTTATGGCTAATAAACTACTTCTTTATAGGGTTGTTTTCCCTGATGAAGAATTTAAACTTCAAATTCAAAATATTCTCAAATCATTGAGGATAATTTCGAATTATTTGTCAGATGCCGTTAAATTAATTGGGACTGATCTTAGTAAAGCTCATGATGTTTGTGAAAATGTAAAAGAAGAAAGACGGAAAATGAGAAAAACAGAGTGGCGTTTGTTAAATAAACTTTATAATTATGACATGGATTATCTTTCAAGAACTTTTCTATATCTTAAAGAACTTATTGAAAATATTATGATGCTGGCTGATCACATTAAAAGTTTTTCAGAATATATTCAATTTCTTGCAACGAAATACTTGATCTTTGAATAAAACAAATAATTTTGATTTAATATGGCTGATGAATTATCACTAATCATAACTATAGTTCTGATTATATTAGCAATTGGCCTAGCCTTTTCTATAGGAGCAAATGACGAAACTTTATCTACATTGGTAGGCGCAGGAGTTATAAAATTTAAAATTGCTTTGCTAATAGGCGGTGTTGCTATTGGAGGTGGAATGATTGCTTTTAGTTCCGGGTTTGTAGCAAAAACAGTTGGTTCAGATATTCTGGGTGAGGGAATCACATATACAACATTTATGTTATTGACTGTTTTAATAAGTAGTATCATTTGGTTAATTATTGGGAGTTTTGCAGGGATTCCTTTAAGTAGTACTCATTCTTTAGTTGGTAGTGTCGTTGGTGTTTTAATTGTATATGCTATCTCTCAAGGAGGTGTAAATCCTGAAACAGCTTTAAATTGGGATAAGTTAGGAAATGTACTTCTCAGTTGGTTATTATCTCCTTTATTCGGTTTGATAATTACTTACGTGCTATTCAAAATTATAGCAAAAGCATATTTATCAAGGCTAAAAGGATTAAATCAAATTGAAAAGTCGGAAAGATACTTTAAATGGTTTTTGTTAGCAAGTGTTATATTTGCAGAGATTTGGGTGGGAGCAAATTCAGGAGAAGCTTTAGGTATTCTTTATGGCTTACTAGATAATGGATCATTAAATTTAGGACAATATTTTTTGTTTGCAATAATATGTGGGATATTTGCATTTTTAGGAATGTACCTAGCAGCTAGATATGTAATAAGGAATTTAGCTTCTCAAATGACAGATGCTCGCCCAAGTGAAGGGCTTATTACACAGACAAGTTCCTCTATAATTTTAATGATTGCTACGTTATTTGGCTTACCGATTTCTCACAGTCATGTTATCGTTTTTTGTATAATAGGGATGACTAGTGCACAGAAAAAAGAGATTGACTTTAAAAATTTAGGAAAAATGGCGATATATTGGATTTTAACTTTCCCAATAGCGGCTATCATGGCAGGATTTATATACTTTGGATTAAATTTAATTGGATTAATCTAATAAAATATAAAATATGAAAAATATAGTAATATAAAGAACATTAAAAAGTGAAAAGTTGAGTAGTTAAAATGGGATCATTAATAGAGTTTCTGAAAAGAAAAACCGCATTAAATGTTTTAGAAAAATCTATCAACCATGCTCAAATTGTACAACAGTGTGTCCAGCAGTTAGAACTTGGAGTAAATATTTTACTCAATGAGAAGGATCTTCAAAAAGCTCACGAAAATTTACATAAAGTCGACCTTCTAGAAGGGGAGGCCGATAAATTAAGAAGAGAGATTCAAAGAGATGTTTCCAAAGGAGAATTGAATCCTAGCGTACGACAAAATCTATCCCATTTAATTAAGAGAATGGATGATGTCGCAAATTGCTGCACTGGGGTAGCTAGGAGAATAAATACAATACCTTTAAAATTTTGGGAACAATGTAACGCAGAAACTATAAATCTAGTTTCTGAAATGATGAAATCTACTGTAGAATGCTCCAAATTTTTAGATAAAATCGTAATAGATTTATTAGAAGAAAGAAAAAATATAAAAGAGTATGCTCGGCAAATAAATCAGTATGAACATAAGGTAGATCTTTTGAATATTAAGTTGAGAAAAAGCCTACAAGAAACAAAGTATGATGTAAATTACTTTACAGCTTTCACAGCAGGCAATGTTTTTGATATAATTGAGGCTATTTCAGATGCAATTGAAGGTGTTGCGGATTATATAATGGTATTATTAACCAGTGCAGTATAAGATAAAACAATTAGTAAGTAAGAATAAAATTAAGCAGCAGATCGCTTAATAACATCTACTAACCCTTTCTTATGAAGCTTTTCCATCATTTTTTCAATCTCTTCCACGGGTTTCTGATTTATCTGAGCAACCTGTTCTAGAGTATTCCTCCCATCACATACTTTTAAAACTTTATACTCATTCATAGAAAGCATTCCTAATTGAACACTTAGGGGGGTGACTTCCTTTATAACTACAGGTATTCTTACCTCACCACCCGCTTCTAAAGTCTGGGCTCCCATTTCGGACATACTTGGAGTCTCACCAAAGAAGGATCTTACACCAGTAATATCATAATTTTCATTTATATATATATAGATCGTATGTTCTTCCCCAGAAACATCATCGAGCTCATCTGGGTCTGGATAAGGATTTCGATGTTTAAACTCTTTTGTATAAATCCCCATTTTAAGACCATTTATAATCTCCTTTTTATCAAGCCTTAATGCTACCATGTCCTGACAAATATCACACCATCCCCATGCTTCAATTAGGGAAAAATATTTTTTTACCTTATTTTCTGGCATAATAGTATCCGATTTATAATTAAAAATTAGATAATTAATAAGTAAAATATGTTGTTTATTAATATAAATTTTAATTAACATAAGCATTTTTAGATTATACTTTTTAAAATCGAAAATAATTAAAGTTATAGGTTATTTTATAATCCATTAAAGTTTACATGGTTCATAAATAGTAATGTCAAGTTTTAAAAAGAACATGTGTTTTTCATGCGGACGGCCAATTGCGCCTTATGAAGGGGCAGTACATTTTCCTTGTCCTCAATGTGGAGATGTAACTATTTGGAGATGTGAACGCTGTAGGACTATGGGAAACACATATCGATGTCTTAAGTGTGAGTTTGAGGGCCCTTAAGCACTCTAATAAAAAAAATTATATGATTAATATGGGAGAGTTTGTAGCTTTAATTGATGTAGTTCCGGAAGATATTGACGTTGATTTTGAATTGTTTGTAAGTAAATTAAAGGAAGTTCTTCCTGCAAATTGCACTATTGAACATTATGAAATTATGCCCGTAGCTTTTGGTCTTAAAAAGGCAAGACTTCGCGTAAGGTATCCCGATGAATGGGGAGGCACGGACAAAATCGAAGAATTAATAGGTCAAGTTGAAGGGATACAAGGAATAGAAGGTATTGCTTTTTCAAAAGCATAAAATTTATTTTCATTTTAATTTTCATCTTGATGTAATATTTGATATTTTAACCATTCTGTCTCATCTTTTTTAATGAGTTCTTTAATCAAGGGAATAGAGTAAAAGCTTGGATTACTCTGGTGATAATTTTTAAAACTTTCAAATATTTCATGTGCTTCATAAATTTTACCAGATTTAATCAAGATGTCATATATTTTTTTAATCATCCTGCCAGATTCTCCTATTTTAGCAGAAAAATATAACCCCTGTACTTTCTCTGCTACTTTTTTCATAAATTCTTCTTGTTCCTGAATATAGGAATCCATTTCATTTTTTATTGCTAATCTAATGACTTTTTCAGCATAACTAATAGCATCTTCATAATTACCATTTGATAAACAACTTTCTTCCAAAATCTTCATGTCATCAATATCTGATAAAGCATCAAACTTAGGGTCTCTAATTGAAACCTTTTCTTCTTCACTTTCAATCTCTTTTTTCTTAATTGTTTTTTTCCTAATTATCTTCTTCATTTTAATATTCTCAACTCTAAATTATCCCTAATAAAAAATCTTAATTTTAATATTTATATCTTGATTTTTAGAAGGGCTTGACTAAATAAGGAGGGACCTTCAAAATACCCTTATACTAAGCGTTTGAATAATTTATCTAACTCTTTAATAGATATAAACTTTAATGTTGGTCTTCCATGAGCACAGTGAAAGGGATCTTTGCACTTAGCTAAGTCAGATAAAAGTTTTCTTATACTAACTAACGATAAATCTTCTCCCCCACGAATACTTTTATGGCAGGCTAAATAATTAATAACTTGGTCTTTAATTTCAGAAAAACTTCTATCCTTACCAATTTCAGTGAGATCACCAATAATTTCGATTACTAATTCTGTCTTTGGTAATTTTTTAATGATTGTTGGCAATTCCCGAAGAATAAAGGTATTTCCCCCAAAATGTTCAAATTTAAACCCAAGTTTGTTGATTTCGTATAAATTTGATAATAAAAAGAACCGCTCACTTGGAGATACATCAATTTTAAGAGGAGAAATGAGTTTTTGTACATCCTTTTTAGTCGCTTCATACAGCCTGAGGAAATATTCCTTATTAATTCTTTCAGAAGCAGCATGCTGATCTAAAATATACATTCCTGCCTCTCCATTTTCATTAATTCCTTCTAGTAGAATATAAATCTTATTGCTCAGCTGTCCAGTTTTAGAAATTAAACGAATTTTAGGGAAATTTTCTGAGATTATATACTTTTCCCTTATATAAGTTTCAGGTAATTTTTCTTTTTCTGCAATCTTATCTACAATTTGATCTGTTATATCTAATTGTATTGATTTTTGAAATTTTTCATCTACTTGATCCCTAATAGATAATTCATTCTTATTAACATGATTTGAAGTTATTCGACTAATTTCAATAGATTCACGAAAACTTTCAGATTCTATCCATGAATCCATCTTTGGTTCTTCATCTTTATATGAGCTAAATTGGCTAATTTCAGTTTTAAGAAATTTATCTTGTTTTTTAATAAATTTTACCTCTATAAAATCTCGGATAATATTATATACCTTATTATAAATGAAATCTTCATCTTCAAACCTAATATGCAATTTTTTTGGATGTATATTAAAATCTACAAAAGCAGGATTTATATCTAAAAATAGAATAAAAAATGGATACTTTCCGATCATTAATATGTCTTTATATGCTTCTTGAACAGCTCTGAATAATAAATCACTAATAATATAACGATTGTTGATATATAAACTGGAATAAGTTCTACTTTTTTTAGATATATCACTATGCCCAATTAATCCATGTAATCCTAATTCACCTTCTTTATAGTCAATTGACTCCATATTTTTAGCGATTTTTTTTCCATAAATGTGAAAAACCGTTGTTTTTAAATCATTTTGAGCTGGACAATTAAGTATAGTTAATTCATTATGGATGTAGATAAAATGAAGTTGAGGGAATGCTAATGCATATCTTTGCATAATATCAGTTATATGCCCAAGTTCAGTGTTATCTTTTTTTAAAAATTTCTTTCTAGCAGGAACATTATAAAATAAATTTTTTACTCTGATATTGGTGCCAACAGGACAAGAAATTTCTTCCTTCTGAATAACTTTCCCCCCTGCAATTAGTAACTTTACTCCGAACTCTTCTTCTTCAATTCTTGAAATTATCTCAACTTGGCTAACAGCAGCTATGCTTGCGAGTGCTTCACCCCTAAAGCCTAAAGATATTAAATTATCTAAATCCTCTATTTTTGTTATTTTACTACTTGTATGCCTATCAAAGGCAATTTCAATTTCATCAGGCGGGATTCCTATTCCATCATCTATAAGTTGTATTAAAGATTTTCCTGCTCTTTTAACAATGACACGTATTTCATTTGCTCCTGCATCAATACTATTTTCTATTAATTCTTTAACTACATTAGCAGGTCTCTCAACAACTTCTCCTGCAGCAATTTTTTCAGCGTCAAGTATCTTTTGAATTTTAGATCTTTTCAATTTATCTCAAAATTTTATTTTATACTCAAAAATTTATAATTTAATTTGATTAATATATTTCACATTACCAACAAATTTAAAAAAATACTCTATTAAGATTTAAATAATTTCAAACTAGAGTTGTCATTATTGGTTTTTATAAAGATTTTCCAAAGTAAACGGGAGATGGGAGAGGCTGCGGCACGAAAAGCTGCTGAAATTTTTCAAAAGGTTATCCAATCGAAAAAAAAGGTTTGTTTTGTCGCAGCAACAGGAGCCTCTCAATTTGAATTTTTGAAGGCTCTATGCCAACATAATGAAATTGATTGGAAAAAGACAGAAATGTTTCATTTAGATGAATACATAGGCTTGTCAGAAAATCATCCTGCTAGCTTCAGATACTATCTAAAAAAGCGAATAGTAGATAAAGTAAAACCTGGGAAAGTTTTTTTCATTCAAGGAGACGCCTCAAACCCAAACTATGAGTGCAAACGAATTAGTGCTCTTATTTCTAGAAGAATTATTGATGTAGCTTTCGTGGGTATAGGGGAAAATGGACATCTTGCTTTTAATGATCCTCCAGCAGATTTCAAAACTATTGAACCTTACATTGTTGTAAATTTGGATGTTAAATGCCGAAAACAGCAACTTAATGAAGGATGGTTTAAATCTATTGAGGAAGTACCAAAAAAAGCGATTACAATGTCAATTAATGAGATTATGAGAGCCAAAAATATTATTTGCACTTGTCCTGATAAAAGAAAGGCTGAGGCTGTTCGGAACTGCTTATCTGACAAAGCTAAAATTAGTCCTAATTATCCGGCATCAATTTTGAAAAATCATCCTCGAGCAATGTGCTATTTGGATAAATCTTCTTCGTCTCTTCTTTGATTTTTAAAATTTTCTAATTTTTCCTTAATTTCAATTAATTTCTTCATTGCATCTAATGGAGTTAAAGAATTGATATCAATATTCTTTAGTAATTTTATTAAATCTTCATCAAGCACCTGCTTTTTAACATCTATCGGTTTAAATAAAGAGGTTTGTACATATTTTTTCGCTTTTTTAGGTTTTAACTCTTTTTTAATATTATTAATCTCAGATTTTAATTTCTCGATTTCATAAGTTTTTTTACCTAATTCTTTTTCTTTTTCGGAAATTTCTTCTTCACATATACTTAATTCTTGATGTTTTGTTTCAAGTTCGAAGTTTAATTTCTCTAACTCTTTTAGCTTTTCACTTATAAGTTTGTCATGATATTTTCCAGAACGTACTCCATTGCCATTTTCTTTAACTGTTGCTCTAAATGGGTCTTTTTCTTCTATTTGATCCAAAATTTCAAATGCTCTTATAATGACATCATCAGGAATTCCAGCTAATTTCGCTACATTTATTCCGTAGGACTTATCAGTACTCCCTGGCTTTAACTTTCTTACAAAATTAATACTTCCATCCTCATTTTCTATAATATCAAGATGAAAATTCTTGATTCGGGGTAAATTTATCTCTGTTAACTGATGATAGTGAGTACTAAAAAGTGTTTTAGCCTTTAACTCGTGGAGTTTTTCTAGAGTCGCCATAGCAATACTTTGACCATCACTAGTACTTGTTCCTCTACCAAGCTCATCAATAATAATAAGGCTTTTGGGAGTAGCATAATGCAAAATTTTCGCGGTTTCTGTCATTTCAATCATAAAAGTACTCAATCTTCTTGCCAAATCATCTGAAGCTCCTATACGAGTAAAAATTTGATCAATTACGCCTATTATCGCCGACTTTGCAGGAACAAAACATCCCATCTGAGCAATTATGCAAATTAAAGCAACTTGTCTTAGGAAAGTACTTTTACCTGCCATATTTGGGCCAGTTATTACTAATAATTGGTCTTTTTCAGTATCAAGATAACAATCATTAGGTATAAATTTTTCAGACAAATTAATTTGTTCCACAACGGGATGTCTTCCATCTTTTATAATTATCTTATTTTCATTGTTAATCACGGGGCGACAATAAGTATATTGTTCAGCAATCTCAGCAAAACATGCCATTACATCTATGAATGCAATATTTTTTGCTGTTTCTAAAATATTTACCGTTTCTTGTAATACTTTTTCTCGTATCGTACAATAAACTTCATATTCTAAATCGTTTATCTGTTCTTCTGCTTTTATTATTTTTTCTTCAAGTTGCTTTAATTTTGCTGTTGTAAATCGTTTCGCATTTTTAAGAGTCTGCCTTTCTATATACTCTTCAGGCAACTTTGGAATAGATTTGAGAGTATTTAGTGTAATTTGAATATAGTAACCAAGAATATTATTATGACCAACCTTGAAACCAGAATTCAAT
This sequence comes from Candidatus Hodarchaeota archaeon, assembly GCA_048887145.1. Classification (GTDB taxonomy): domain Archaea; phylum Asgardarchaeota; class Lokiarchaeia; order Sigyniarchaeales; family SOKP01; genus SOKP01. The sequence continues at coordinate 1,867 of JBHLKA010000049.1, read as the reverse complement.
CTCCATCTTAATTTTTGCTCATTTTCATATTCAAGAATATACTTTTTCCCGTTATTTAAGATATCTCTTAAATCATCTATCTTTTCATTAAAACCGTATTTTATTATATTTCCTTCTCTTATAGTGGTAGGTGGTTCGTCTTTTATTGATGCTTCAATCAAACTCCTAATTTCTCTAAAATCATTAATTTTTTCCAGAAATCTGGATATTTCAGGAATCTTAGATTTTTCTAATATTATTTTGATTTTAGGAATCTTTTCTAATGAATTTTTAACATAAATTAAATCTCTTGCATTTGAAGACCTAGAATAATTAACTTTATTGATATATCTCTCAAGATCTCCAATGATTTTTAATTCCTCTCTCAACTCAGATCTTAAGAAAATATCATCTTTAAATTTCTGGACAATATTAAGGCGGTGATTTATCTCATCAATATTAGTAAGTGGTTGCAAGATGATCTTTTTTAATAAGCGGGCTCCCATTGGAGTATGAGTACGGTTAAAGATGGAGTATAATGTCGTGTCTCTTCCTTTTTCCCATAGTGATGTAATTAATTCTAAATTTCTTTGAGTAATATAATCAAGATGTAAAACTTGTTTTTCTTGGATTAGATTTATTTTAAATATATTTGGTAGAATATCTCTTTGGGTTTCTTTCAAAAATGCTAGTAATCCACCAGCTGCTTGAATAGCTAATGATTTTTCTTCCAAATCAAAACCTTTAAGATTTGAAACTTTGAAATGTCGAGTTATTAGGGAATAAGCCTCATCATAATTAAAAATATAATCGTCAACTGATTTAATTAACGCATCATTTAAATCAGTAATTAATAAAAACAGTTTCTCATCCTTTTTTAACTCTGAAGGGACGACCACTTCAACCGGATCGTATTGAGCAAAAATACTTAACAGTTTTTCCAATGGATCTTTTTCACTCATAGAAAATTCTGTTGTTATAAATTCACCTGTAGAAAGATCCGCAAATGCAATCCCAAAACCAGTTCTTTGTCTAATTATCGAACATATATAGTTATTTTCATTAGATTTTAACATATCTAACTCGATAATTGTACCTGGAGATAATATTCTCACAACCCCTCGTTTTACAATTCTACCTTTCACTGTAGACGGATCCTCTAACTGATCAACCAAAACCACAGTTTGTCCTAAATTTACTAAGTTTTTTAAATAATTTCCTGCATGATGAGGGATACCCGCGAGAGGATAGGAATCATCTCCAAACTTTCTCTTAGTTAAAGTAATGCCTAATAGATTAGAAACTCTCACGGCGTCATCATAGAAAAATTCATAAAAATCTCCCATTCTATAAGCTAAGATATGGTCTGGATATTTTTTTTTGTATTGTTCCTTGACACTGTACCAGTGTTTCATCATTGGAGTTAAATCTTTTAGATTAAGTTCCTCTATTGAGACTTTATCCTTCATCATAAGAAAAAATTCAACTCTAAGAAATAAATCTTACAAGTCTATTAATTTTCAGTAGAAATTTATAATATTTATTATAGATTTAATAATAAAAACTCTTTTTCTAAATTCAATGAGTTATGTCCAAGGTTTCAATCCACGGTTTAGGTAAATAGATAAATTTTCCAGGAATATATCGAGATTGTATTGACTAATTCTTTTAAATGTCTTCTTTATAAATAAATAAAAAAATAAGTTTAAATTTGTAAAATTTTCTTTTCTAATGTTAAGTCATACGCTTCTTTCATAGCTTCCTCATATATATCAATTTTAAATTTATTGTGAAATGGGCTTATCTTACTGCCGAATTTAGCGACTTTACTTAATGCTTTTGGAAAGAAACCAAGAACTGGAGCAGTTACCATTAAAGCTGCTCTATT
>JBHLKA010000048.1:0-17590 GCA_048887145.1 Candidatus Hodarchaeota archaeon | reverse complement strand
TCAAAAAGAGTTTCTGTTATAACATTAAAAGCTTCTTCGACATTTTTTCCTGTTTTTGAAGATAATTCCACAAATGAGGAAAGGTTATACTTTTTAGCTGCTAATATACCTTCTTCTCTAGGGACCGCTCTATATTCTTCCAAATCTAACTTAGAACCAATTAACATTATTGGAATATCACCTGAATGCTCTCTTATTATTTGGGTCCAATCAGGTAAATGTTCTAATGATAAATGATTTGTTATATCGTATAAGAAGAATGCAGCATTTGCTCCTTTGCAATATTGATGAAGTAAGAATCTAAATCTTTCTTCCCCACCAAAATCCCATATTTGTAATTTTACCTTCTTTCCCTGAAAATAAGTTGTTTTTGAATAGAAATCAACACCTATTGTCAATTTAAGATCCTCTAAGAAGAATCCGGAAATATATCTAATAGTTAACGACGTTTTTCCAACTGAGGCGTCCCCTAACATCATTATTTTAAAGGTAAAATCGTAATCCATCATTCTTCTCAACGAGCAAATCTTTATGGTGAATATTATTAGATTTTTTAGAATAATTTGAAATAACAGTTTTTAAAAATCTGTTATTTTATAATTTTCTTTTAATAAAAATTATATCTATTATTATTTAATATTTCTTTTTAAAAAGTAACTTTTTTTATTCGATAGAGTTCATAAAATTAAGACCAATATATTAAAAATAGAATGAGCAATTGAACACATAATTAAGGATCTTCCAGAGTAAATAAATGTAAGAGCAAATAAGGAACCTATAGTAAAAAAATATCCATAATAAGTAATTATTGTTTGTATTGGGACTAAAAATGGTGGAACATGGTATAATGTGAAAAAGGTAGAAGATAAAATAATCGAATAAATTAATTTTAATTTATAGTTAAGTTTTTGGATTACAAAACCCCTAAAAAACCCTTCTTCACAAGGACCTATAATTAAGATCTGTAAAATAATCAAAATTGAAATTTCAAAAAATGAAGGTTGTATTGGCTCAGTATTTATAATATTTGTAATTCCCTCTTCTACAAATTTAGTTCCAAATATACTCTCAATCAAAATATCTCTATACAAAAACATCAAAAACCCACTAAATAAATATAAGAAAATGCCAATATCTATGCCCAAAATAATTTTAAGGCATGTCCTAAATGTACTTTTTGCCTCTCTAAAGAAGCCAATCTCTTTAAATTCTTTTTTAAGCGGTTTTTTTCCCAATTTTGCAGAAATAAATACTGGAATAACGATTAAGAATAATTCGAGGGACATTAAAATAACAAGTATCCAGAAATTCTCTCCTAATTGAATGGACATTCTAAATTAACCAATTAATATATAAAAGTAAATCTGAAAATTATAAAATTAATTATCTCATCATCATTAATATTCTTTTATTTAATTTATAATCTTAATGACGATTAAGGACAGTTCTTTGAAAACTCCTAAATTTAAACTACAAATTCCAAAGAACAATAATTCTGAGATAAACCCTATAGGACTAACAAAAGAACAAATATTATTAGACGATTTAAAGAAAATCGCTAATGAATATATAGAAATAGAACAGTTAAAGAAAAAATTTGTTAAGGTTATTTTCAACAATTTTGAAGATTTAGATTTTTCCCCATTTATAAAATATCCAAATTACCATATAAAGGAAAAAAGACTTAAAAAAGTAGTCCAACCAGCTAATATTAGAGGTTTAAATGTAGTAAGTGTAGATGGTAGTTCAGTAATAAAAAAATTCATGAATGTGGATTTTTCATTTTTGAAAGCGATGGCAGTTAAATATTATTTCTATCAAAATGATTCTTCAAAAATAGAATATTTTCCAGACATTAGCGGTTATAATAATTACAAGGTACAAGGAAATTATATTAATCGAGGAGAAAATGAAGTTGATACCAACCTTTCAATGGATTTGACATATATGGAGTTGAATTTATTAAATAATCTAATTTTAAAAAATTCTGATATTGATCTTGTTATATTGGATGGATCCATAGTTATCATGCCAATTAATTATATTTTTTCGAAGGATCTGGAACTTTCTAAGAAATATGATAAATTATTAAAAGAATACGAAAAATTGTATACCAATTGTAAAGAAAAAGGGATTATTCTAATAGGATCAATAAAAGATACAAGAACATCTGCTTTAACTCATTTGATTAGAAATTCTATCCAATTGTTAAAACCAAATACAACACGATTAGTAGATTTTCTAAAAATAAATTATAGACAGATAACAGATTATTTTTCAGATTTAGATTTATTTAATCGTATTTTGAATAAATTGGAAAGAAGTTGTATTTTTAACTGTAAAAGAGAAGTTGATAAGATAAGAGATACAGGCATTAAAAAAGAAATACCTTATTATTTCCCTTTGAACTTTTATGCATTTTATCTGAAAACTGCTTTACATGATACTCCATGTAGAATTGAATTCTTTATGGATGAAAAAAGTACTTATAACGAAGCCATAAAAAAAGCAGATTTAATCTCATCAATCTTATTACCAATTTCAAGTTATAATGAGTTTTATGGTTTACCAATCCCTCAAATTGAAGCCCATAAAAGAGCTGTTTTTAAACCTCCCGAAATAGATCTTTTATTTAACACCTTATCAAGAAAAATAACCAAAAATGGTATTTTTTTGCTAGAAAAAAGAAGAATGAGAAGGCCTTTTTGATTTCTACATCTAAATATTTAATTCTAATTTATTCAAAAGAATATCTTCAAAAAAAATATGTTTTCTTTTCACAACCTTTCTTTTAAAACCTACATCTCGAATTAAATCGTCTAATTCCTTAATATCAGCCCTACTTGAACTTATAAAATATATATACGCACCATTTCTCTTGGTTATATCTATAAACTCAATTACTTGTTTTATAAATCTTTCTAAAACTTCAATTCCCTTATCACCACCGTCCCAACTAAAATTTATAGGCACTTTTTTATTATTATTTTCTTTCTCAATTGAAGGTAAATAGGGTGGATTAAATACAATGATATTAAAAGTGTTTTTTAAATTTTTAGGAAAAGCATTAAACAAATCTGAATGGAAAAATGTGATATCATCTTCATAGTGATTAATTTTTTCATTTGATTTGCTACAAATTATAGCTTCTTCTAATATATCTGAAGCATATATTTTTGGGTTAAATTTAGAATATACTTTTTTAATTAGTAGAAAAAATATCGCAATAATTCCTGAACCAGTTCCCATATCTAAAATATTATTTATGTTATTGAATTCTAAGCCATCAAAATGGGAATTACTAATATTTTCTTTAAAGTAATCAATAATTAAGTAGGAATCGTCAGAGGGGGAATAAACGCTCTTAAATTTACTTATAATGATGGGATCGGGGATTCTTTTAATGTTATTCACCTATTACTCATAAAAATTCTAATATTTCAGCCAGTTAAAAATTTGTGCGCATATATCTATTAAATCATCAGCATTAAACTGAAAAAGTTTTTTGTTTTGAATATTAAATTCTTTTAGAAACTCTAATAATTCTATTTTAGTAAAATGAAAAGAACTGTTGTTTTTAAAGTATAATGCCAAAGCATTTACTAAATTTTTGTTCTTATAAGGCATAATACCCGCAATAAACCTCAAGAAAAAATTGATATTTTCTTTATTTACTAAAAAAGGGTTCACTTTTTCTCTTGGTATAACTTTAATTAATGCAAGTTCAATTTTAGGGCTAGGATAAAAACAATTTGAAGATATAATCTGCTTTTTAAGTGGTTTCATAAATGCATTAAATGTTACAGTTATTCTAGAGAAATCCTTATAGGTTCCAGATAAAAAAATTCTATCAGCAATACTTTTTTCGATTATAAATACTCCTTCAGGAGGTTGCTCATTATAGAAAATTTTCTCGAATATAGGCCCTGTTAATGTATATGGAATATTTGAAACAGCTTTATTGTGATAAGGGATTTGTATTTTTAAAATATCTTGGTTAATAAGTTCAATATTACTAAAGTCAGAAAATTTTTCCAGCAAATATTGAAAAAGTGTTGAATTAATCTCATAGGAATAAACCTTTTTTGCATTTAAAATTAACTCTGAAGTTAACGCCCCTAAACCGGCTCCAATTTCAACCACAATATCATTCTCATTGAGATTCGCTTCAGATATAATTTTACGTAGTACCTTTGAATTAATTAAAAAATTTTGGCCAAATTTTTTCTTTGGAGTAAAATTTAAATGCCTTAGAATAAATTGGACTTCTTTTTTATTCATAGTTTTCATTCATATTTCTGAGTCTTCGAAAATAAGTAATATTTTACTCCTTCACGTTGAAGTTCTTTAATTATTCTTTGAGCAATTAGTTTGGGTGGATTTGAAATACTAGTACGATCTGCGATATCTTGGAAAGTAGCAAAGTTTTGGCGTTCTCTTTCTTCAAGAATTTCCCACATATGCTTTTGACCTATTCCAGGTAATAATTTCAAGGCATGCATACGTGGTGTAATTGATGTTGAATTATTAAAAAAATTTATAAACTCTGCCTCGTAATTTAGTACTTCTTTTTCTAGTATTGGCTGTATTAAAGCTTTTGAAGTATTAGTTAATCTATTATAATCAATTTTTTTTAGTACTTCTCTTAATTTATTTTGTCTTAGAAACTCTTCATATGTATTTTTTTCTTGGACTTTAATATCAGCGTCTTTATTAATTTTAACCTCATAAAGAACGAAATCTGGAAAAGTTAAAACTTGAGCGATTGGTGTTTTAGACCAACTTGGTTTATCTTCATCTGGATGTCCATGTAATAATATATCTAGGATTACTAATTCTCTGAATTTTTTTATGAACTGCTTTTTTTCTCTTGGACCCCTTTTTTGATATGGTGGTCTGCGAGAAGGTCCTCTGTACCGATCTAAACGCCTTTCCATATCCACCAATTTTCTTATTTTTTACTTTTCCAATATGCATACTAATTTTTATTTTGAATTTCTCTTTTTTGAGAAGGAATACTCATTAAAATTTAAAACAACAAGGATTTATAAATTCTTCGCTATTTAAAACTTATCTTTTAAAATTCTTATAACTAGATTTAGATTATGTTTTGAATCCCTCAAGATTTGCTAGCAAATCTTGTAATTGATCATCACTCAAAGTTTTTCCAGTAAAACTTTTTTCTAATATCATTCTTAATTCTGGTATTGTTTTAGGATCAACATTTACAATATTAATAGCATAAACTTCTTCAATTTCATATTTTTCCATAAGGAATTTTTTAATTTTTTTAGCATCTTTTTCACTCATTTTGGCAAATCTATTTACGTAATTATATGTAATCTCTTGAAAATGTGATAAACCTTCTTCGGGATCAATTTCTTCAACTTTTTTTTTTACTCTTTCCATAATTTTTTTAACTTCTGGAATTGATACTGTTTTTTCGTCAACCTTTCTTCCGGACATGATTTATACCTTAAAAGATTAATTTTATTTTAATGACGCATTATTTAGGCGCAAATGTTCTTTACCAATTATTAATAGCTTCTTTGAATTCCCTAGCTTTACTTGAACTTCATAACAGCGTCCTCTTTGGTTCATGATTGTGCCTGTTAAACCATGGAACCTTCTATGGGGCATACCACGTTTGTGTTGGGAAGGATCTGTAATAATATCAACTTTATCTCCCATCTTATATTCAACTAAATATTTCTCAACAGATCCTAAACCTTTTTCCCTCACTTTTTTTCTATGACGCTTTCTCGTTTTTGCGCGGTATCCCTTGTGTAAGCCACACATTGTTTTTTTTTAAGTTATTTAATTAATTTAAAGTAAAGATAAGTTGTTTTATTATTCATAGTTTATTTATTTTTCTAATGTCTATGCTTAGTTCTAAAAACTTTATTTAAAACTTTTGCAATTCATTTATCAATATATTTTTAATACATCTAACTCCTTACAATTGAGAGAATATTCAAAAATTTGACTAAATGAGGGTTTTGTACGATTTTCATCCCCACTAATTAATTCCTTAATGTAAGTACCTCCTTGTGTTTCAATTAGAAATTCGAAAAATTGGGGTTTAAGATATTTTCCTTCAATTTTATAAATCATTTTATTCCTGATTTTATTAGCTCTTCTATGAAACACCCTTAATGGCGTTTTTTGCTCAATAATTTGATTTTCTAATTCAATTTTTAATTTAATTATTAAACTTTCGAATTCTAATTTATTGATATCCTTTTCTCCTTTAACCAAAACTCTATATAATTTTCTTGCTTTTTCAGCATCTGCTTTTATTACTTTAACTTGATTTTTATTGCTGTATCTTAATTCAGAAATTCTAATTTTATTTTTATGCTTTTTATTTATTTTTTTTTGAATTCTTTCTAATTTTAACGTTCTTAATTTAGGGCTTTTCAATTCAAGAATAAAGGGTCTACCTTCACCTAACATTTTAGCATCAATATCTTCTCTACCCGCACCATGAAATTTTGATTTTGTTGAGCTTGATTGTTTAATAAACTCAGGGCTTATAAGTTCTTCCACACTTGTCTTATATTGCTTTCCAGAAAATTTACAAATCTGACAGCCCTTTCCATTACATGCTCTGCAATTCCAATGAGTTTGGGGGATGTTTCTAACAAACTTATTATATTTTCCATATATAAAAAGAGATCTAATAAGAAGGTGAATATCAAATGAATTAAACTTCAACGAGAAAATGATCGTAATATCTGGATTGGTGAATTCAGGAGTTTTATCTAGAAATTTTGATAATAATTTTCCAATTTCCCTATTGAAATGGCTTTTAAAAGATTCAGCATGTAATAAATTAAATTTTGACTTTAAAATGTCCTCTCTATTAACAATCTGTGAATCTATTTCAGTTCCGACTAAAAAGTTGTTAAATTCGTATTCCTTTATCTTTCTTATTGCTTCAGTTACATACTTTTGTAAATCTAAGAAAATACCATTACATAAATAACAAGTTGGATTAATTTCAGGTTTTATATACGTTAAACCTTCATTTTCTAAAACTTTCTGTGCGGCAGTAGAATGAGCGTTTTCAGCTAGAATCTTTAAATTTTTAATTGATTTGCTTTGATTTTTGTCACGGTTTAAATAATTTCTATGGTTTTCCATTGTTATTGAAAGTAATAGGGAGTCTCCTCTGTATTGATTGGTGGTATTGCTACCTAGAAGAGAAAACATCCTACCTAAACAATGAGTACAAATAAAATATTCTTCATAAATTTCTATTATTTTACTGAAAATGCTCATATTCAATAAATATAATTAGAACTTATTTTTCTTTTTAATGATTTAAGTAAAAGAAATCTTATCTTATTAAAAAAATTTTAAAATCAGAGTTACTTCTCCTAATTAATTTTTACGTTATCTTAAAATAGGAAATTTAATAGTTTAGGAGAAATATTTATGAGCAAAAGAAAGACTGGTTTTGTTAAATGGTTTGATTATCGGAAAGGTTATGGTTTTATAACTACTGATGATCAAGAAGAAGTTTTTGTACACTTTTCTAACATAGATATGGAAGGCTTCAAAAAATTAGATATGGGAGATCATGTTGAATTTGAATTACAGGAATCTAAAGATGGTAAAGGTTCTGAAGCTCTAAATGTGAAAATAATTCTTAAAGATAAAAGATATTTTTAGATATACTCTTTTGAATGAAAATTTTTGTAAAAAAAAAAGGAAATATTTTTATTTTCTTTGTATCTCTTCCTATTTAAAATCAAGAAAGGCACGATTTTTTTTACAAAAGTATAAACACAAGAGTATAACTACAGTCAGAGAAGATGCGAAGCTAAATCAAAACGAATAAAATTAGGTAATAATAGAATTAAGATTTTAGGTACTATTTATCACTTTTTTTAGTCTTCTTCTTCTTCATCCCATCCTAAATCCTTCAAAACAGATTCAAAAGTCTCAGATTCTTTATCTAGAACGAATTCGGTATCATATTCTGAAGCAGTTTCTATAATTTGGGATTCTAATTTTGGGGGGGATAAATCATCAAGAGAAGGCAATCCTTCTGGAATTTTTTGTTCTTGAACAATTTGTGGTTCCTTAGTACTTGTATCTTCCTCAATTTCCATAGGCGTATAATCTTCAAGAGGAACTGGAGGGATTTCATCATCATAAACTTTAAATTCTGTTCCAGATTCTTCTGAAACTTGAGGCGTTTCAATAGACTCTTCAGTAGGAGGAGGATATTCAAGGATTTTTTCATATTCTAAACCTACTGATTTTGGAATCGAAACAATATTATTCTCTGCCTTTTCCTCAAATTCCCCAGCCGCTATTCCTTCCTTTTCCCAATTATCAAGAAATCCCAATAGGTCATCCAAAGCAGCTTTATCTTCTTCAAGTGAAGGGATTTTAATTGCTGCAGCCTCTTGATCTTGTTCTCTTACTAATTTTTGTCGTTCAGATTCTTCTAGTGAAAGCGTCATTTCTGTTATTTCATCACCTGATATTAACCGATTTAACTTTTTAGCTAATTCACGGAGATATCCTAAATAATATCCAATTCGATAGACATTCTTTAATCCTCCAAATACAATATATTCATCATTTATTGCTAATAATATACTATAACCTGATGTATTATGAAGGATAATCTCTGTTAAGGCTCCATGGGCCGTAGCTTCACTTAATCGTAATCCTAAATCAATTAATGCTGTACTTGAGGCAGATGTAGCGTCAGCATCTAATTCTGAGGATAAGGCAGAAGCAACTTTCATTCCGACTCTTGATAATACAGCTAAATTTTCTAAATCTGTTCTGTCTTCTTCGATTTTAAGAATATTCATCATTTTTTCTCTAACATCTTGGACAAGGGAAGACATTTTTAGTTAAAAACTCATTTAGATTTAATTTTTATTAAAAGAAATACTTTTTACTTATTCTTAAATATACAAATAAAATTTATACTAATATATTTTATTATGGTTTAAACTAAAAAATCACTTAAAGTTGTTTGAGTGGAAGGAATTTTTTCTAATTTCTTAAAAGAATAGCCAGATATTTTCGTAATAATATCTTCAATTTCTTTAACTACGTCATCTTCTAAAAGTTTTTCAGTATCAATAATGAATAACTTATCTGAATGATCTTGTGATAATAACATATGTTCATATTGAGAAAGAATTTTTATAAGATATGCTTTCTCATATTCATTCCATTCTCTTCTTATCTTTTCTAATGAACCTCTCTGTATAATTCTTTTAAGAATCGTTTCAGGATAGGCATTAAGATAAATAATGTAATCTTCTCGCCATCTAACTGATTTAAAAATATCATATATAAGATTATAATCCTTATTTTTAAGGTTTAGAGTTTTAGAATAAATTAAAACACACATAGGGGTTCGATCTAAAATAATTATCCTTCCATTGTATAATCTATCAAAATTAAGAACATTTTGATTTCTTTTAATAAACTGTTGGAGAAAATGCATTTCACTTCTAAAAGCAATTTGTTTATCAGAAGATCCAAATGGAAAAGGAGGTATCTTTTTATATCTTTCTGGAAAAAATTTAAATTTATTATTGTTCTCTAATTTTTTCTTTAATAGATTATATATTGTAGTTTTGCCAACTCCATGAGCGCCAGCTATTGAAATAACAAGGTTTCTTTTGCTACCTCTGTTTCTATAAACTATTTTACCCAATCTCTTTTTCTCCGTAAAAATCCGATTTTACCGAATAATAAAGAATTTAAGGTGTTAATAATACCACTAGAGTTATTTAATTTTTCTTATTATTAAATCTATATATTAAGTAGTAAATTGAATTCTAAAAAAATAGAATTATTATAACAATAATTAGATTGTAGAAGGTACCTGTTAGGATCGTATTATAGATGTTATTGTTTAATTCATAAATTATTCCTAATAATATTGAATTTATAAAATAAAATATAAAAAAGAAAACACTTATTGGAAGGAAAAATACCAAATTTAATACTGAATACACCAGAGCAACCAATATAATTACAGTTGCTCTTCCCATAATACTATTTTCAAAATGTTTTTTTAATGTATTATGTAAAACACCTCTAAAAACAATTTCAGATGAAATGGTACCTATAATCATAAAGATTATTAATAATATGCCCCATAAAAATCCTGCATTTCGAATAGTTTGATTTTGTAAGGCAATTTCACTAGGAAGATCAATACCAAAAGTAATACCATAATTATACATAAAATCTATGAATACGTCTGAGAAGAGGTTAATCTCAAATAATATTAAACTAGATATTATTCCTATAATAATAGCAAATATTATCCATTTTTTATTAGACATAAATCCTAATTTCGTAAAACTATGTTTTTTAGAATAGATATACCATAAAGGGTAAACCCCAAAAATCATTTCAGGAATATTACTTAACAGAATTTTAAAAATGTTCATATCTCCAGAAATCCCAGTTAATAACATGATAATTAGTAGCTGAATTGTTATATATGCCATTAAAGAATTTCCAAAGACACTAATACCTTCTCTTAGATTCCAGATATCTTTTTTTAATATTAGTTTTTGTTCGGGTATTAGTTTTTTATTCGAAAAAATGAATCCTGAGCTTTTTTGAGCAACTGGAGATGCACTAAGCTTTTGATCTTTTGATAACTTTTCTAATTTAGTATTACATATTGGACATTGTTCTAATATAGAAGAAGTAATTATTGAACCACACCCAGGACACTTTCTAGATATGGTTTTCTTGACTTTTAAGGGTTTTGATTCTTTTATTACATCCTCTTTTTCAGATTTAATCTTTAAAACTAATTTTCCGCATTGAGGGCAATAAGTTTGGTCTATATCGACACTTGCGCCACAATGTACACAATATTTTACTAAGGGTTTTTTGTTATTATCTGACATTATTATATCGAAATTAGGATTTTAATATATTTAAGCCAATACAAGTGTAAGTACTTTTTTTCACTTTGTAAAAAATATAAATTAAAAATTATATAGTTTATGATTATTTTTACTAATTATCAAATGATTCCATAACTATATTATTATGAGGAGTAGAGAAAGGGTTAAAAGAGCTTTCCATTATAAAAAACCCGATCGAGTTCCAATATTTAGTATGAATTTGATTAAATCAGATTTTTTATATGGTATTTTATTTAATCCAAAAACGTGGCAACCTGAAAATTACCCACCTCACGTTCCGGGAGGAGTATATTCAATTTCTAAATTATATTATCGTCTTCTTGTATATAATTGGAAGAAAAAATTTAGAAAAGGAGCAAAATACCCGAAAAAATGGTGGAAATACCCTCATACTAGTATAGATGAGTGGAATATCTTGTGGAAATCTGCTGGAACTGAAAGTAAAGATATTACTAAAGGTCATCCTTGTTTTGGTCCATTTCAGGAGAATTGGGACAATTTAGACAACTTTAAAATACCTAATGGAGCAGATTCAGATAGATTTCGATTAGTTCGATTTAAATTATGGAAAATCTTGGCAAAAGACAAATATACTGTAGGAGCATTAGATACAAATGGCTTTTTCAATTTGTGTTCTCAACTTAGAGGCTTTAATAACATGTTAATAGATTTTGTGAGAAATTCTAATAAAGTCCATAGTTTAATAGACAAGTTAATTCCCTTTTTTCTAGATCAGATAAAGGAATATAAAAGCCAATATCCAAAATTAGATGCTATATATGTAGCTGATGATTTAGGCACACAGAAATCCCCTTTCATAAGTCCTACAATATTTAATACATTTTTTAAGCAACCTTACAAAAAAATTATTAATTTAACGCATGATTTAGATATGGATTTTATACTCCATTCATGTGGTCAAATTTTCGAATTGATGCCCAATATCATAGAAACTGGGATTGATGCTTTTCAATTTGATAGTCCATTAATGACTGGAGTAGAAAATTTCAAGATATTTTCCGAACAACGAAAGGTTGCTTTTTGGCTCTCTTCAAATATACAAAGTACATATGTTCTTGGGACTCCTAATGACGTGGAGGATGAAATAAAATATTATATTGAACAGCTAGGAAAAAGGGAGGGGGGATTAGCAATTCATGAATATGATTCTAACACTACATTAGGAACTCCTAAAGAGAATATTATAGCTCAGAGGGAAGCTACTTTGAAATGGGGCAGGTATAATCAGGATGGGTTTATTGATTGGTTAACATAATATAAACGAGGATAAATAAAGCAAATTATAAGGATCTTCAAGCTTTAATTAATTCATTCTATTTTAGTTCCATTAAATTTTTTTAAATTTTTTCTTGTAATATTATAAAGTTCCATTAATAACAATCCGTGATAATATGAAATTGCATCAAAATAAACCTCTCCCATTTCAGATTTCCCAGAGTGTACTAAAGCCATTTGAGCATTCAAAGCGGTCTTAATTAATAATTCTACTCCATTATAAATTAAATTTGGACTCCAAATCCCTCTGTCTGGATTTGCCCACCAAACAGGACAAGAATGTAATCCTCTATCATAAAAATATCGAGCGGTTTTATAATAATTCTCAATATCCCAATTTTGTGTAAAATCTAAACTATCCGCTATATTCATTAGATTATGTAAGCTATTCATTATTTTCCAGTAATATTTATGTATAATATTATCTGGATTTCTCCATAGGGGGTAAGGAATTCCAGATTTTAAATCATCGTAAGTAGTACTCCAGCTTGAATCATTGGGTATTATATTTTTCTTCGCCTTAGGGAAATAATTATCTAAATCAGATATAAAAGTCATTTCGATATTTTTCTCTTCACTGATTAATTCTATAGTTTTTCCTAGAAATGTTTTTTCATAGTTCTTTACGTGATGTCCAAATGTTTCTCCATCCATTGCTGTTATAATGTACGTATTGTTGGCATTTTTTTGCTTCGAATCCTTATGCGTAGTTTTTAAATCTTTAACAAATTCTTTGGCAGAAATATGTTTAAACGAAATTTTATTACTCAGTATATCGTCTCTAAAGTAAAGTAATAAACCATTTGGAGAAGTAAAGATTTTATCATATGGCCATTCCACGGGACAAGCAATTCCACTTAATATAACCCATTTATAACCTAAATCTCTTAAAAATTTAGCAACTTTTGAATTAATTGACAATTCGGGAGGGAAAAAACCTTTTCTTTCCCTTTTTCCAAATATTTTAAAATTTACCTCTTCATTCATTTGAATTTGATGATATGCTTCTTTCCTTGGAATCAATGGTAAAATTGGATGAAATTTTGCGGTACCAACTATTTCTATTTTATTTTCTGCTACTAAGTCTTTTATTAATTGAATAGTATCTCCTAAATTATATTCATATAACATTTCAATAAGGATACCATTAATATTTAAGCAAAATTTAGCGCGATCATATTCTTTAATTAGTGAAAATAATGGTTTATAACATTCTTCATTAATCCGCTTCAAAACTTGGATATCTTGAGTTGGAGGTTGATATATATGTATAAGAGGAGCAAAATATGTTGTCATTTTAAATTTACATTTTATTAGTTATGATTTAAAAATCTTGTATTGCTAATTAATTTGAAGTTTTCAAATTTTGTAGAGCTTTATTACGATTTACACATGGTTTACATTTTCCACACGGTTCATCAAAATCTCCATAACAACTCCATGTAAGATCAATAGGGACATTAAGCTTTTCAGCTAACTTAATAATTTCTAATTTATTTAGTTTTGCTAAAGGGAAGATTAGTTTTAAATTAGTTTTATCCTTTTTATGTTTAGATTTCAATATCAATTTTTCCAAGGATTTAAAGAAAGATAATTTAGAATCTGGAAAAGATTTTGGATCCTCAACTATATGACCTCCAATGATAAATTCGCATCCATAAATTTGTGCATAATAAGCTGCTATAGAGTAAAATATTAAATTACGGAGGGGTATATAACCTTCGGGTGCATTAAGAGCGGAAATAACAGGATACCCTTCAAAAAGTAAATCGGTTGCTTGTGCTATAAATGAAATATTTACCTCAGTCAATTCAACTCCAGCAACTTTTGCTAATTCTCTAGCTGCTTGTTTCTCTTTTTCCGGTCTATATTGATAATTCATCGAAAGCGTAATAATTTTATAACCTTGTTTAATCGCCCAAAAAAGCGTTGTTGTAGAGTCTATACCTCCAGAAAGTAGTAGTATTGCTCTTTTTTCTGATCTATCTAACTTAGGCTCTAGTTTCGCTGATACTGCTGCTTTTACTGCTTCATTTATAGAGGTAAGTTTATAATTGAAAATTTGGGCAGTTAAATTACCATCAAAAATTAGATTACAGCGCATAATATCAACCATTTCTTCGCATATATCTAATTTCTCAGCTGCTTTATCATAGTTAATGTAATTAATATCTGGTTTGGGAATATTTATACCAATTTTTTTTAAATTTGAAAAGACTAAATCAACTAATTTATTCATATCGATAACTTCTGGGCCTACAAGGTTATGTATTTGATTATCCTTACCAAATCCATCAGCAGCTGCTAAAAATGCTTTAACCGCATCTTTAACGTAAATAGGTTGCATTGGAATTTTTCCATCTCCAGCTATTAATGCAATCCCATTAGATATTTGTTCAATAATCTCAGGAATTAATTCATCATTTGGACCTAAGATATAAGAGGGTCTAAAAATAATATAGGGAACTTTACTCTCTTGTAATAATTGTTCTGCCTTTCTTTTTGAGTAAAAATAATTATTACTTGCCCAATCCTCAATACCAATTTTATCAACACCTAAACCAGAGGGATATATTATTCTTGATACACTTTGGTTTTTAGCAGCTTCTATAACATTTTTTAATCCATTAACATTTATACTTTCAAATAATTCTTTACTTCCACATACTATATTCGCAAAATGTAATACTGCCTTACAACCATTAAATGCTTGTTCTAATTTTTCGATAGAAAAACCTTTTACAATATACGGTTTTGCTCCTAAGTTATTAACAATTTCAATTACTTCTTCTCGTCGTACAATAGCATTAACTTCCCATCCAAATTGTTTTGCTTCTTTGATCGTGTGTTGTCCAAGAAACCCATTAGCACCAGTTATTGCAACCCGTTTTGTTTCACTCATATTAATATCTCATTTTTATATTCATTAACCAAATTTATATTTATTCTAAATATTATAAAAATAATAAGAACAGATATTTTAGATTTATAATCTTTAAACATAAAATATAAAAAGATCCAAAAGAAATTCAATACAATTTTAATAATTATAATATTTTCGAACAAATTGACTTTCTATGGGATATAAGGTTATTATAAATTCTAACAGAATTAAATTCAGTGCCTGTCATTTTCTTAAAGAGCCTCGTAAATGTTCAAGGCTTCATGGCCATAATTATTATGTTTCTGTTGAGGTAGAAGCTGAATTGGATGATAATTACTTTGTTGAGGATTTTATCAAATTAAAAAAGAATATTAAGGAAATAACTAAAACTTTAGATCATTTCATTCTGATACCAGAAGAAGCATCTTATTTAAAATTTAAAAAAGATGAAATTTCTGTGGAAGTTCTCGCCTCAAATAAGCGCTATGTATTTCCACTCTCAGAGGTTAAATTTCTTCCAATTCCGGCTAGTACTAGTGAACTTTTAGCTAAATATATTTATAGTAAAGTTAAAGAGATTTATAAAGATAAGAAAATCACTGTTAAATTAGAAGAAAGTAAAGATACAATAGCTATTTACGAAGGTTAAGAATTACTATTTTTCTATTATAGTTTCTTTTATTTTTGTACCAAAATGCGTAGCTCCTGGTCCAAGGTGAACTAAAATTTCATCTCCTACTTTTATATCAACAACTGATTTTGCATTACCATTTGAATCCACTAATCTTATAGTTTCTGCATTTTGACAGATACAACTTAAAAGAAACCTCTCATTATTAATAATAGTCTCTAATTTAAATCTTAGCATTGGGCGTGTTTCTATTTTAATTCTTCCCACAGAAGCAATCCTTCCAATTCCGTTGACATTGACAATTAATACTTTATCTCCCCCCTCTAATTCACTTAAATATTTCGTTCGGAATGTGGAAGGATCATCTCCAGGAACTAATATATAGGCAGATACGTCCCCCGCATTGACACGGAATGGTCTAGAAGCAACAAACTGTGTTTCAAATATTTCTGCATGAATTAAAGCAAAACCTTGAGCAGTACTTCCCACAAGCATTCCTTCTCCCTTATATAAAAGAGATGTTGTATCAATGCAAACTCTATCACTTTCAGGTAATTTTTGAATTTTGAGGACCCTTGCTTTATTTAATCCTATTCTGATAGTTGGCTGTAAAATTTTCTTTAATTCATTTAAATCATTGATACTTTTTGGAGTTAATAAAATTCCATCAACACCGATTTCAAGTGTTTTTAGCATTAATTCTGCATCTTCAATATCATCTACATATGCTATTAGTTCAATATCAGTTGATTGCGTCGTAGCAATTAAATTTTCAAATGGAATTACCTTCCAATCAGGGGCAGAAACGATTATAAAATCTACTTTTTTTTCCCTTGATAATTCTTTTATTCGAATTTCATCTTCCTTTGATTTAATAATTGCATAAAAACCAATACTTCTCTCATTGGAATATCCTTTTCCTAACCTTTCTAAATCCTCTTTTGAATCAAAAATTATATAATTTGCAGATATCTCAGGAAATTTAGAATATATACTAACACGTTCAATATTTTTAAAATATTCAAGTGTATCATTAGATACCAAGAAATTTAGAAAATCTTTATTAAACGCTTCTTGGACTAATTCGTTAAAATTGTTAGTTTTATGCTCAAAATTCAAAATTACTCTTTTCATAAATCATCAACAAATTCTGGACTCTGAAAGTTTTATTGCTATAAATTTTTTTTTAAATTATATTCTATTAAATTTTTAAGTTAAAAAAATCATATTAATTATAAAAGAGATAACATTAAAATAAACTTCTAACGGGAGTTGAAAAAAGCAAGTGGGACTGAAGAAAAAATTATTCCCTCGAAAAAGTAAAGAAAAAGAAGATTTAATTATAAAAGCTAAGTCTCATATCCGACAAATTTCTTTAGCAAATAAAACCTATAACCAGAGATCAGAAATAGCTAGAAAAAATGCGAAAATTGCCTTAAAAAGGGGAGAACGTGAAAGAGCAAAAAATTACTTAATTCAATTTAAACAATATCAACGAAAAGTGGATCGGGCGAATAATATAAGGGCTAAAATAGAAAGACAAATAGAAGCGATTGAGGAAGGCCAAATGATTTCAATGACAGGAGATTTAATGGGTGGAATACGAGATGAATTAGAAACCATTGCCACGAAAGCGTCTCCTACAAGAGTTGCTGAAATTGCGGAAGATTCTGAGGCTTATGTTGCCGAGATAGAAGAATCTGCGGAAATTCTTGCGGGTGATCCTGAAATTGACTTGGCGATTGACGTCACAGATGATTTGAATCAACTTGAGACCGAAATGTTGTTAGAACAGGGTGGTCAAATGCCAGAAGTTCCTATTGATGATTTGCAATACATTTCTGA
>JBHLKA010000047.1:0-17761 GCA_048887145.1 Candidatus Hodarchaeota archaeon | reverse complement strand
ATCATAATTCTTGTTAGAATTTGAATTTCCCATATATCAATCATAGTTATTTCTTTAGATAATGCTTTTCGATAAATCTCTTCTGGTTTTATTTTTGAAAAAAGGATTTCTTTAAATTCATCATGACCAACGCCAATACCATCAATACACTCATTTACAGAAATTATAGTGCCTCCCTCTTTAACAGCAAGTTCTCCAATTCCCATACTCTTTACTGCTTGGTATAAATTAAGATCCAATGGGTATCCTCCATTTCCGCATATTACTATATCATAGGACTCCCCAATCTCTTTAAAGATGTATTTCAATTGGTAATCAACCAAATTTTTATGCACTTCTTCTAAATGCCCAGCAGCAACTTGAGTAATTCTATGCTCCTCATTAATACAAACATTTATTACAAAATCTACACCCGCTAACCTAGCAATTTCCGTAGAATTTTTTGCCATTGGATTATTTTCATATATTCCAAACCTTGAATAAGGAGAATCGATATTTTCAACAGAATGATTAGCTTGAATTGTTAATGCTCCAGAAATCCCTGGTACTATAGATTTTCTGCCACCAGAAAAACCAAAAAAGAAGTGAGGCTCAACATAGCCGGTTAAAATCTTTAAGTCACTCTCATAATAATATTTATTAATATAAATTGGTACTCCATCTTCAGTGTCTCCCAAATAAATAAGAGAATCATTATCTTTCGCGTCATGATTAACATATTTAATTCTTTTTAAAAGATCTTTTCCTATTATTCTTTCTAATTCATCATCATACGTTGCTCGATGAAGTCCAGTAGCTATTAATACTACTATTTGGTTATCTTTTATACCATATTCATTTAATTCGGCTATTAAAGCTTCAAGAATGATGTATGAAGGAACAGGTCTTGTAGCATCAGATACCACAATACAAATTTGATTTAACTTCTTCTTTTGATCGACGATTTCCTTTAGTGGAGGTGTATTAATAGGATTTTTAATCCAATTTTTAATAACATTTCTTGGATTTTCAATTACTTCTTGCTTTAATGGTCGAATTATTGTAGTATTCCAATTCGATTCAAGAGAAATTTCTAAGCCTGTTTTACCATAATCAAATTTAAAATTTCTCACCTAATGATATAATTGACTTGTTAATTATAATGTGCTGAATTCTTGCCCACGATACCCCCAAGATCTCAATATCTTTTCAGCATCAGAAATAATATTACTTATAAAACTTTTTAAAGGAATAATTTCTTGAATATGGCCTGCTGCTGGACTCCATATGGCTTTATCTTTTAATTGATAATGAAATATTTTTTTATGGTATTTTGAGTCAAAAATATCCTGATGAATTAGCCTTTTTTTGTAGCTATTTGGCGCACCACACTCCTCCGTTGCCATAATCGCTGTTCCAAAGCAAACAGCATCAGCACCCATTGCTAGAGCAGCAAGAAAACCACGAGCATCACCAATACCGCCAGCAGCAATAATAGGAACTTTTAACAGTTTCTTAGCCATAGTGATGTTTACAAGAGTAGTATTTTGTAGGGGATTTTTAAAACCTGTTCCCTCTAAACCCACAATTGTTATTGCATCTGCTCCCAAATTCTCTGCTGATTGTGCATGTTTTAAAGTTGTACATTTATGAAACCATAATCCTCCAGCATTATGAATCTTTTTTCCAATATTAGGGGCTTGGTATGCTGAGGTTGTAAAAATTTTTACTTCGTTCTCTAACGCAATATCAAGAAAATCCAAATAAAATTTCTCATTTTTTGGATTAATAACTCTTTTTGCCATCTCTGGGGGCATTATGGAAAAATTTATACCAAATGGTTTATTTGTTAGATTTTTCATAGTGTGTAATTCTTCTCGAAACTCATCCTTTGTACTGAAATTTAACGCGGTGATGATACCTAAACCTCCAGCATCAGAAAATTTTGCGGCAAACCTAGCCCTCCCTATTCCAGCAAAGGCTCCCATAATCACAGGGTATTTTATTCCTGTCAGCTGAGTGATTTTAGTTTTCCATCTCATTATTAGCTATTCCTTTATTCAAAAAATTTAGAAAAAAATGCAATTTTAAAGGTGTATTAATTTTAAATAATTAAAAATTGATATATTTTCTTATAGGAAAAGGTAATTTTTATTAAAATTTAACTAGTTAAAATAAACATTAGGGGATTTGATTGACAAAAATAATTAAAGATTTTTGGGTGCTCAAATCTACTGGAGTCACATTATATTCCAGAGTGATGGATGAAGCGAAGCTCGATCCCCAATTATTTGGTGCATTGATGTCTGCTTTAAATACATTTGCAGAAAAGCTTTCTGACGGAGGAATTTCTAATTTTGAAATGAGAAACATGAGGTTTGTAGTTGTAAGAAGAAGAGATTTTCTTTTCGTTGGTACAGCTCTTAATAAAATTAAAGAGAAAAAAGTAATTGAAGAATTAAAAGTCATTAGCGATAAATTTTTTGATGTATATCCTGCGGATGTTTTGCTAAATTGGGATGGTGATATAAACATTTTTTCTAATTTTGGGCAATTTATAGAGAATTCTCTAGAAAAATCAATTGGCAAATTAAAGGAAACATTTTGGTCTTAAAAAAAACTTTTAAATCTGAAGATATTAAAAATTATTTACTATAACCATAAAAAATTTAAGATTAATAGTATATTACTTACATGAATTAATTAAAATAATTCCGATCCGATTCATTTATGACAAAGAATAATAATATTAATGAAAAAACCTTTGGTAAAGGAAAAATTATTCGAGATTTTGAAGAAGAATTCAATAATAAGAGATTAAACCCACTTAATTCAAATACGTTTAATAATATCCTTAAAAATTTATCTACTCCTCGTTTTCTCGGATCTTATCATCTTAAAGAAGCCATCAATCCTAAATTTAAATCAGTTGAGAGACTATTAAGAGGAGATATTCAATTAAAATATTCAAAAGCTTTAAGAAATGTTGTCTTTAATCCAATTACATTAGCCTTAATTATTATTGCTTTAGCCTTCAATTTATTTTGGTTATTTATTATTCTATTTTAAAATGTAATTAAAAGAATAATAATCCTCTTTTTCTTTCAATCAACAATTCCATATTTCTAAATAAATTTTAAAGAAATCCTACTATTTATAACATAGATCTCTCGATTTATTTTTTCGTATTAAATGGGGTATTATTATTGATATATGATATTATTGTAATTGGTGGCGGAGTAATTGGTTGCTGTATTGCACGCACTTTATCTAAATATGATTTAAGTATTTGTTTATTAGAAAGAGAAGCTGATATTGCAGGTGGTACGACTAAGGCTAATTCTGGGGTTGTCCACGCCGGATATGGGGCCCCGCGGGAGCATATCCGAAGACAGTTTTGTATAAAAGGTAATAAACTTTATACGCAAGCAGCAGAAGAATTAAATTTTCCTTTTCAGAGGATAGGTTCTTTTGTTGTAGCCGTAGAAGATAGCCAAATAAAATTTCTTGAAGAGGAACGAAAACGGGGAATAGAGGATGGTATTCCAGGATTAGAATTAATACTAGATAAAGAAAGAATTAAATACATGGAACCAAATATTACAGATGATGTGATCGGCGTTCTTCATGCCCCAACAGCGGGTATCGTTAGTCCTTATGAGATGACTTTTGCTCTTGCTGAAAATGCTGCTATTAATGGAGTTAAATTCTTTCGGAATGCAAAAGTCAAAAAAATCTCACATCAAGATTACCTTTTTAAATTAAAAACTAAGTTTGGTGAATTTCAAGGAAGAAATGTAATAAATGCGGCAGGGGTTTATGCTGCCAAAATCTCAAAGATGGTTGGCTTAGATTATTTTGAAATAATGCCAAGGAAAGGGGAATATATTTTATTTGACAGAAATGCCTTGCATCTAAATAAGGTTCTATTCCCTATTCCTACTAAAGTATCCAAAGGAATTCTGGTATGCCCTACTATCCATGGTAATACATTTGTAGGACCTAATGCTCAAAATATAACAGATAAGAAAGATATTTCAACCACAGAAGCAGGATTAAAAGAAATTATTGATGGCGGTAGACAATTGGTACCAAATTTGCCATTACGTGCTTCAATAAAAAATTTTGCTGGATTGAGAGCTGTACCTGATACATATGACTTTATTATTGATAATACAGATGTTTATGGATTTATTAATGTAGCTGGTATATTATCACCTGGATTAACTTCATGCTATGCAATAGCTGAAAGAGTAGAAGAATATCTTGAATTATTAGGGGTAGAATTAAAAATTAAAGATGATTATAATCCTAATCGACCAAAACCAGAAAGATTTAAAGATTTTTCTAAAGAGCAATTAGATGAAAAAATTAAGGAAGATCCAGCATGGGCTAGAATAATTTGTCGATGTGAAATGATTCCAGAAAAGGAAATTATTGATGCAATTCATAGTCCGGTGGGAGCTAAAACGGTTGATGGAATAAAATTTCGGTGTAGACCAGGTATGGGGCGTTGTGGAGGAGGCTTTTGCCGCCCACGGGTTATAGAAATACTATCTCGCGAATTAGGCATAAATTTTCATGAGGTTACAAAACGAGGAGAAGATACTTACTTTTTAATTGGTAAAACTAAAGATCTCCAGTTGAAAAAAATAGAAGAGGGGGTTAAAGAATGAAAAAGTATAAAGTAGATGTGGCCGTGATTGGTTCGGGAGCAGCGGGCTTAGCTTCTGCAATTGAAGTTAAAAAGGCAGAATTAAGTGTTTTGATAATAGAAAGAGATCGCGAATTAGGTGGAATTACCCTTCAATGTATTCATAATGGATTTGGATTAAAAGAGTTTGAGGAAGAATTAACTGGTCCGGAATATATTCAGAGATTTATTAATGAAGTTAAAGAATTAAAAATTCCTTATCTTTTAGATACAATGGTATTCGAAATCAATAAAGATAAACATATCTATGCTGTTAATAAGCAGGAAGGTCTTATTGAAGTTGAAGCGAAAGCAGTCATTTTAGCTATGGGCTGTAGGGAAAGAACAAGAGGAGCCATTAATATTCCTGGGTTTAGGCCTTCTGGAATATATACAGCTGGTCAAGCTCAGCGATTTGTAAATATTGAAGGTTACTTACCAGGAAATACCTTTGTTATATTAGGAAGTGGAGATATCGGAATGATAATGGCACGAAGATTAACATGGGAAGGTTGCAAAGTGAAAGCTGTTGTAGAGATTTTACCCTACGTGAGTGGCTTATTGAGAAATCAAGTACAATGTCTAGAGGATTATGAAATACCCCTCATTACAAGCTATACAGTTACCAAGATTCATGGTAGAGATAGAATTAAAGGAGTTACGATATCAAAAGTTGATAGAAATTTTGATCGTATTGTTGGTTCTGAAAAATTTATTGAATGTGACACATTGCTTTTGTCAGTTGGTTTAATACCGGAAAATGAATTAACACTCCAAGCAGGAGCTGAACTTTCTAAAAATGGTGGCCCAATAGTTGATAATAATTTAGAAACTACAGTTGAAGGTATTTTTGCTTGTGGAAATGTATTACAGGTTCATGATTTGGTTGATTTAGTTACAGCAGAAGCTAAGCGTGCTGGAAAAAATGCTGTTGAATATTTTAAAAATAGATTTAATAAGGAAATTAAAGCCCTTGGAACAATTAAATTAATCTCTGGAGATAATGTTAATTATGTTAAACCTGATTTAGTTAATAAGGATGATTTATCAAATGATATAATTTTCACTTTTAGGGTAAATTATCCGGATAGGAGGATCCTAATACAATTTAAAGATGAAGAGAATAACATAATCTATAAAAGAAAGAAAATCTATGTTATACCAAGTGAAATGGTCGAATTGAGCATAAACTTAGAAAAACAAGGAATAAATCCTGAATGTAAAAAAATAACAGTTGAGGTAATTCCTCGCCCAGAGGTATTGATAGAGGAGGATTAATAAAAGGTGGAAAATCATGTCAGAACTTAGTACAATAAAAATAATTCGCTGCATTGTATGTCCAACAGGTTGTGAGATAAAAGTTAAAAAAGGTACCACTGAGAAAGTTACATTTGACGGTTATACTTGCGATCGGGGACTTGAATATGCTCAGCAAGAGTATTATGAACCAAAAAGAATTCTTACTACATCCATGAGAATCGAAAATGGATTATTGCCTTTGATTCCAGTAAGAACTAATATAGCTATTTTTAAAGGAAAATTAAAAAGTGTCTTACTAGAGATTGCAAAAATGAAAATAGAAGCCCCGATTAAAATGGGAGATATTTTAATTGAAAATGTTCTTGGACTAGGTGCTAATGTTATAGCAAGTAGGGATTTAAATAAATTAGATTAGCTATCATTTTTTTATTAAATCAGAAGAAATGTTTCAAAAATGACAGAAATGGACCAAATTTATAGAGTTCATAAAGATTTATACATTGGCGCATATTGGCCACGTTTAAATTTCAAGAAATTTAAAGAAATTGGAATCACTGCCATAGTTAATTTAATGGAAGAAAACCTCTATGACCCTACACCTCAAGGATTTGCTTATTTACATAAAGGATTTCCTGATGATTGGTATCCCCCTCATACATATCTTAAAGAAATAATTGAATTCATAGATAAGCATATAAAAAATGGAAAAGTTTTAGTTCATTGTGCTATGGGTGTTTCAAGAAGCGGAGGAATAATAGTGGCATGGCTTTTAAAACAACATCCAAATTGGAATTGGTCTGATGCTGTAAGTTATGTTTGGCAATCAAGATTGATTTACCCTGCTATTGAAATTAAAGAATCTATTTTAGATTATTTTGAATCAATAGAAGGACGAAGGAGAGATATATAAGGGATTAAATCTAATTGCTTTAAAATTTTTATTCCTGCTAAAGAGAGATTTTAGCTTTTAATTCAAACTTTTTCTTTTCCAAAGATTTTTAAAATAAATCTTAGATCTATTATTAAATTACATATTGATAAGAATTTAAAAAGAGGAAGTAATAATATGCCTGAATTTGAAGAAAAAGTATTATCCTTACTTGAAAAAATCAATGATAAATTGGATAAACTTCTTAATCCAAAATTAAATTCGACAGTAGAAGTAAAAACAGCGGGAACAGGCACAGTTAAACCGTCTGCTGTAGTAGAAAGACAAAAGGAAGAAGAAAAAGCAATAGAAAAACCTCCTATAGAAGGAAGAAGAATATGTCCTGATTGTGGAGGAACTGACTTTAGAACCGAAGAAGATCGCTCTCAAGTTTTACATCAGATGGGAGGGATAAAAATTTATGCGAAAAAATATATTTGTAAGAAATGTGGTAAAGTTGTCTAATTTCCTTCTTTTATTTTAAATTTTTTTGATAATCAAGCAATTAATAATTAATTTCTCTTAAAAATCTTGAAAATCTGTATCCATCATCATAAGAAGCATTTAATGCTTCATAATTTTCTATTATTTCTGCTTTTCCTTTCTTAACGGATCTTTGAATTGCATCCGATATAAATGATTATAGAGACCATTTAATTTTATTAATTCCTGATGTGAACCCTCCTCAACTATTTTACCCTTATCTAAAACAATAATTCGGTCTGAATTGATTATAGTGGATAATCTATGTGCTATAGAGATGCTTGTACGTCCTTTTAATAAAGTTTCTAAGGCTTGTTGAATTAGAAGTTCGCTGTAAGGGTCTATTGATGAAGTTGCTTCATCTAAGATTAGAATTGGTGGATTGCCTATTAAAGCTCTTGCAAATGCAATCAATTGTCTCTGCCCCTCAGACAACTTACTTCCCCTTTCTCCTACGATTGTATCATAGCCTTTCTCAAGATTTACTATAAATTCATGGGCATTGATCTTTTTTGCTGTTTCTATAATTTTATCTTCAGTGGCGTTTAATTGTCCGTATCTTATGTTTTCCATAATCTTACCAGAAAATAGAAAGTTTTCTTGGAGTACAATTCCTATCCTATTTCTCAAACTTTTAAGATTTATATCCTTTAGATTAATACTATCTATCTCTATCTCTCCTTTTGTTGGATCATAAAATCGAGAAAGCAGTTTAACAAGTGTACTCTTCCCTGCTCCTGTATAACCAACTAGAGCTAATCTTTCTTTTGCGTTAACTTTTAGATTGATCTTGTTTAACACTGGAACACTTTCTTCATATGAAAAATCCACGTTTTTGTATTCAATTTTACCTTTTACATTTTTTAAAACAAAAGCATTTTGCTTTTCTTTTATTGATGGTTCTTGATCTAATAACCCAATAATTCTAGCCCCAGCAGCAATTGAATTTTGTAAGAGTGTGAAAAAATTAATTAGTGATAATAAAGGCTCGAAGAACATAAAAATATAAAAAATAAATGCTAATAAAGTGCCTTGTGAAAGTGATCCTTCTCGAATTAAAAAACCAGCAGTAAAAAACACGACACTAATCCCTAAAGTTATAATTAATAGACTAATTCCAGGTATAAATGCGAGTAACTTTGCAGCCTTCATGGTTGTTTGCTTTTCTAGCTCTGTAGTGGTTTTAAACTCGTTATAGTTCTCTTCCTCAACAGCAAAGGATTGAATTGTTCGCATTCCCATAATAGACTCATCTAATTTGCTAGTTACTTCAGCAACTCTTTCTCTTAATTCCTTGAAGTATTTTCTAGCTCTTTTGAAAAGTATACTTCCTAATCCAAAAATTATAGGTACAATCAAGAATATTACTAGCGTTAAAACAGGACTTAATAAAATCATAAAAAATAAAGCTCCAAGCACTAAAAAGAGATTACTCAGAGAAATTAATAATCCTGATTGTATTAATTGTTGGATAGTATTTACATCACCAGTGAGATAATTGATCTTTTTTCCTGTTGTATGTTGAGGATTTTCGTGATAATCTAAGCCTAATATCTGAAACTTATTAAAAAGTTCAGCTCTTAAATTGAACATTGTAATTGTTGCTAACTTTTGTATAATATAGCCTTGAGCTATCTTTATGAGAACTCCAGAAATTGTCAAAACAAAAAAAGTAATGCCTAGGCTAATAACTACATCAATATTGCCTTCAGTTGCACCTATACCGCCACCTAAACCATCATCCACCAATGATTTAAATACTAAAGGTGTAAACCAATTAAAAGCTATATTTAAAATGATACACACGACAAGAGGAAAAAAGAACTTTCTATTTTTTTTCCCAATAAACCGGATTATTTTGCCTAATATTTTTAAAGTCCCTTTAATATCTCTTTTTTCCTTATTTTCTCCATTTGTTTCTTGTTTTTCTACCGACACTATGCTCGTTCCTCTATTTTCAGTGTTAAATATAAATTTCTATAAATCCCTTCTTGACTCATCAATTCTTCATGGGTGCCTAATTGAGCAATTTCTCCGTTATTTAAAACTAATATTCTATCAGCATTTCTCACACTTGATAATCTTTGAGTGATAAGAAAGGTTGTAGATTCTTTGAAAACTTCTTTGAAATTTTTTTGGATTTTAAATTCAGTATCAACATCAACACTACTTGTAGCATCATCTAGAATCAGAATTTTAGGTTTAATAGCTAAAGCTCTAGCAATTGAAATTCGTTGCTTTTGGCCCCCTGATAGAGTTGTACCTCTTTCACTCACCTTAGTTTCATATTTTTCGGGTAAAATTTCTTCAATAAATTGGTGAATGTCAGAAAATTTTGCGGCATTTCTTATGTCTTCATTCTTTATAGATTTATTACCAAACGCAATGTTTTCCTTAATTGTTCTGGAAAATAAGAATCTTTCTTGAGATACAAAACCAATTTGATTTCTTAGAGATTTGAAGCTAACATCCTTTACATTAAAACCATCTATAAGAACTTCCCCCTTAGATACATCATAAAACCTAGGAATTAATTTAACTAATGCTGACTTTCCAGAACCGGTCGCTCCTAATATTGCTATATTTTCACCTGGTTTAATTTTTAAATTTATGTTTTTTAATATAAAATTTTGTTTATCTTCATTAAATTTAAAAAATACATTTCTAAATTCAACTTCTCCTTTAATTGTGGGCATTTCAATAGCATTTTTTTTTTCTTTAACAATGATCTTTGAATTTAGAATGTGAGTCACTCTATCAGACGTTTCTGATATTTGGGGCATACTTCCAAAAAATCTTGAGATAAAGTATAATGGTTCTATTAAGAAATTCAAAACTATTACAAATGCGAATAAATCACCAAAACTGATATCATTATTCAGGACTAGTAATCCTCCAACAAGTAGTACAATAAGAAAAGCTATATTATCAATTAGATGAATTATTGGATCAAAAGTAGACTGTAATTTTATAAGATTCATTGAATCTTTGTAGTATTTATTATTGTATTGTGAAAATTTATTAATTTCATAAGATTCTCTTCCAAAAGATTTTACAACAGTAATTCCTTGAACATTCTCTTGAATGTTATGGGTTAATTCCGCATATGTTTCCCTTGATTTTTTAAAGATGGGCCTAAATTTCTTTCTGAAAAGAAGTAATACATAAAATAATGCAGGTGATACAATTATAACGAAGAAAGCTAATTCAATATCAATTATAAAAAGAATTGCAAAACTAAATGATAAAGTAAAGAGTTGTCTTATGAAAAGTTGAAGACTATTTCCCAAAAATTCTTTGAGTAAATTTACATCGCTTGTTGTTCGAGATAGAAGTTCTCCGGTCTTATGTTCATCTAACCATCCCCAGGACATTTGTTGTATCGTAGAAAAAAGGTCATTTCTTAAATTATAAATTACGTTCGCTCCCATCCATCTATTAATATAAATTCTTATTCCATTAATGATACCAACAAAAGATTGAATAATTACTATAGTAAAAAATATCGGAAAAACATTTTCTAGAGGAATACTCGGACTTACCAAGATGTCCATTACTGGTCCTAAAAATAAAGGAAATGTAAGATATAAAATAGATTGAATTATTCCTAAAATAGTTATAAAGAGGAAAAGCCTTTTGAATTCCCAAAGGTAGGAAAGGATTTGTCTTACTGATGATTTATATCTTTGACTGAGAAATTTCTTTCTACGTTCTAAGAATTCAATCTTTTTTCCCATACTAAAAAAATAAATTGAAAGTTTTAATCAATAATTAATAATAGGTTATATTTTTAATTCCATTAAAATTAAATCCTATGAATATACGAAGAAAATAACTTTCTCAATAAATTTTTTCTTTAAAGGTGAAATCGATTCCAACAATGCGAGTGAAAAACTGGCTCAAGTATGTAAAAAATTACACTTTAAATAAATTCACTCATAAGAAAATACCATATTCTGCTCAAATTGAGGTGACTTTAAGATGTAATGCGAATTGTCCTTTCTGCTCAATCCCGGCTTTACCTAAGTCTTTAATCAGTAATGAGATGAATACAAATCAAATAAAATTTATAATTGATCAAATCATAGGGTTGGGAGTTAATGTTATATCTTTTACAGGAGGAGAACCTACTTTAAGAAAGGATCTACCAGCACTCATCAATTATGCTGGAATTACACATGAATCTATTGTTGGTGTTGCCACAAATGGATATTTAATGCCAAAATTATTCAAAGAAAATGGAAATTTGGAAGGATTGGATTATCTCTTAATCTCAATTGATTATCCACAGGCAAAATTACATAATAAAAAAAGAGGAATCAAAGTATTTGATAAAGCTATTGAAACAATAAACATTGCGAAGAAAAGAGATATAAAAGTCATAATAAATACTGTTGTAATGAACGATAATATCCATTTACTTGAAAAAGTATGTGAATTAGCAGAAACTTATAACGTGCCTATAGAATTATATCCATGCGAGAATATTGTTCGAGAATTTCATAATGAAAAGTATAGTATTGAAAAAATTGAAGAAATATTGCCTAATATCTCATTATGGGCTAATATAATTCGCTCCTTGAGAGAAAAATATAAAAACATTTTAACTGACCCATTTAGTATTGCTGTTATAGAAAAAGGAGGTTTTGGTGGATATCCAAACTATCATCAACGATTTTTGCGTTGTCATGTTTCAGAGGCATACCTGTTTGTTAGGTGGGATGGTTTCATAGATTATCCGTGCAAAATTCATCCCGTAATAAGTTTTAATGCATTAAAGTATCCATTATCATTAATCTATAATTTAAAAGAGGTAAGAGACATAATGCAATGTCGAGATGATTTTGAATTCTGTAATGGATGTTACTTTGGCTGTGCTATTGTAGCTAGTTTACCAGCTAAGTGGAAAGCTCTCTATTCTAAATATATTCAAGGTTATTTAAATGGAAATTTATAAGTAATCTAAATTAATTTTAAATTAGAAAAATTCCTACAAATTAAAAGAAAATTTGAGAAAATTTTAAAGTTAAAGAAGATTTTAAAGTAAAAGGACATTTGAGTGATGGAAATTTGACTAATGTAGGCATAATACTTCAAATAATGTTTATTTCTTTGGGAATGGTGGCTTTAAGTTCAATTTTAAACAAATTTTTAGGAATTAATCTTCAGACTGCCAGAGAGTTAAGAGATAAAGCACTAAAAATTCAAGAGCGTATGCGTATAGCTCAAGCTACAGGAAATGTTCAGGAAATGTATACAATGCAGCGAGAATCCACTGTTTTAATGAAACAGATGATGAAAAAACAACTTATCCCATCATGTATTAGATGTGTTGTATTTCTTGGTATTTTTGCATTAATTGGAATTTTTTATGTTAATTACGCTACAGATGTTTTACCGTTTGGGATACCACTTCTTGGAGATGGCTGGCTTGCTGTTTATTTTTTATTTTCTATTGGTTTTTCCCTCCTTATATGGGGACTAAAGAAATTATATAGAAAGTTAACAGGTAAAATTGATCCAAGGAGTAAGATTTCAAAGGAAATTTTAGAAGTTTTATCACCTACATCTCAAGAAACAACAAGTGGTTTTCAAATACCTACCTCAGCATCATCAGGAAGTAAGGAAACTGAAAAGCTTGATTCTTGGAAAGATCGCATAAAAAAAAACTAATAATTGCGAATTATTAAATAAATTAGAATACGTAGACTATGAAATATTATACCTTATTATTTATTGGGACCATAATATTATCGATAATTTTACTTATTCTTAGTTTATTTTTTGGGGTTTTTTTCCCTATTTTTCCATTTTTTATCATTATACCTCTTTCTTGTGGATTAAAAAGGAGGGCTGAAGAATACTCTGCTGAAGAATCCCGAGCTTATGATAATCCAAGTACTGAAGATATTAAATTAAGCGATGATATAAATCAAAAAGTATTAACAATGTGTCCAATGTGTAATAAGAAAATCTCTGAAGAAAATTTAAGATTTTGTCCCCATTGTGGTTCAAAAATACAAAATTCAAAAGGTTAAAAAGTTGCAAAGCGAAGATAATTTAAGAAGACAAATGATCTTATATTTTCTTTTTGCTGCGTGTATGATCATTCTAAATTACCTTATACAGAAAACTAATCAACGCTTGTTTGTCCCATTAATTTGCGGAAATTTTGGATCGAATGAATTCATTCATGCGGTTTACTGCTCAACCAATCCTTATAATATGCCTGAATTAATAGGTTCAATTCTCGCTGTAGGAATAACCTATCTTATTAAATTCTTTTTAGATAAATATATCGTTTTTAAAAGAAGTGGAAGTAAGTTAAAGGAGACTTCAAAAGAATTTATGAAATATTTTTTCTTTGCAATTTTAACTACTATCGAAAATATTGGAATACAATTCCTTTTTACGAATTTTTTAAAAACTCCGTTAGAAGTTAGTTTCATTATAGCTCTTGCTATTGGTTACCTTACTAAATTTTTCCTTGATAGAAAATATGTTTTTACACGTGATTACTCATCTTAATACAAATTGTAACCATCTCCTATTTTTTGTAAATTTTAGAAAAGTTGTAACTCAAAAGCTATACTCTTTAAAAGATAATAGAATTAGCTTTAATCTACTCAATGAATTTCATATATAGTATTATTAAATATTTAAAATAACTAGAAAAATTTAATAGAATGAAAATTGTTTTTTATATTATGCCAGATGAACGTGAACCTCAAAAAGAGGAAGATGAATCAATCACAGAGGCTCTTTCAAGTTTAGGATGGGTTGAAGAACGGGAAGAAGCTGAAAAACCCGTTTCAGAGGAAGAGAATCTCAAAGAACAGTTAGATTATTTTATTGAGCAAAATAGAAAACTAAATGATCAAATAATAAAGTTATCGGAAAAAGTGGAAAATAGCAAGAAAGATTATGAGTTCTTATTTCAAGAAAAAGAAAAATTTCAGCAAATGGCTGAGCAAAATAATAATACTATTGAAAATTTACTTCAAACTATTGTACAAAAGGATGACAATATTAAGGAATTAGAATCAAAAGCGGATGCGCTATCCCAATCGTCTAAAAGTAATTTAGAAATGAGTCAAGTTATAGAAAATAAAGATAAAGAAATTTTAGAGCTTCGAAAACAGTATGAAACCCAGAAACAACAAATTGAAGAATTAGAGTTTTCGAATAATGAAAAAATCCAAATTGTACAAAATCAAAAAAATGAAGTAGATAAATTAAATAATATCATCCAAGATCAAACTCAAAAAATTAAAACCTTGACAAATGAAATGGATCAATTAAGGTCTGAACAAACTGCAAACCAAGGCTTAGTTGAGAGATTAAACGAAAAAGATAGCAAAATCAAAGAATTAATGGAACAGATACAATATCTGGAGAAAGATACAGTTCAAAAATCCAAATTTGAAAAAATTCAACTTTTAGTCGAAAAAAAGGATGAAATCATAACTGAAAAAGAAAAAGATATCTTTAAAATGCAAAATTCACTGGAATCCAATAATAAAGTAATTAAGGAGTTGCAGCAACAAGTAGAAACCTTTAGTTTATTAAAAAAAGATCTTGAGAAAAAAGAAGAAAGAATAAAAGAATTAGTATTAGAAGTTGAAAAGTTAACTCAGAAAAATAAAACAAATGAAGAATTTATGAATCGAATTGAAAAACAGTTAGAAGAATCCCAAGAAAAGTCTGGCAATATTACAGGAAAATTTGAATTGGAAATGGCTAATTTACGTAATATAATTGACGATCAAAATAATGAAATCAAAGAATTAAAGAAACAAGAAGAAACTATTAAAAATAAACTCTATGAAGCTGAACAAATTGAAGATAGGATTTTAGGAGAAATGCAAAAAGTAAAGGATTCAAAATTAAAGTTAGAATCCGAAATAGAAAAGAAAGATAATGAAATAGTTGACTTAAAGAAGAAAATTAAATTAATGCGTAGAGATCTCAAAAAGTCTTAAGGTTTCTGATTTTATATGTTATATGATCTTATTTGAGATTTGTTAAAAATAAAAAAAGATTAAAATAAAATTATATTAAATAACTCTATTTCTCACGCCACTCTATTCCGCATTGCCCGCAACGGTATTTTTTACCGTACATGCGAGGGTAATCCAGAATTATATTTCCTTTATCGATACTTTCGTGAATCAACATCTTGTCTTCATTACCACATTTAGGACACTTTCGACGCCCTTCTGTTTTCTCAATTGTTAATAAATCATCTGCTGAGCCTGGGATCCCTGGTGCAGCACGAGAAGGACTAGATGCCTTTAATTCAGCTATATCTGCCTTTATTTCCTCGGGGGTCACATCTTTTACTTCTGCTTTTAATTCTGGCATTATAGCTTCAGCTTCCTTATCAGCTTCGGTTTCTGGCTCTAATTCAGATTCTGCTCTTAATTGTACAGCGTCAGATTCTTTATAATGTTCCCCTCGTTCTAATGCTGCATAGAATTCTGCATCATCACCTTCCTCAAAAATAGTTTCATCTTGGAGTCCTGGACGATCAGCATCGATTTGTCTTGCCCATTGACCTGCCTTTACTTTTTCCTTAACGTTGCATTGAGCACCCTGCCAGATATATACTTTATTTCCTAAATCAGCCACAAAACAATCTTCAGAATCTAATGAATCCTTACTAAATGGAGCTTGAACCATTTTCATTGCATTTATTCCTTCAAATTCTTCTGAGGATACTCGATATAATACATTAATATGTTCAGTAAAACCTGCCCAATCACCAGTTAATACATCCTTTAAGAGAGTTTTTGCTACATTCTTTGCAACAACTTTCATTGCCCCCAATGAATTAACTAATTTAAAGAAATCTCCGGATTCCATTCCTTCGTCAACAGTAATGATTTTAGCAGCTCCTCCTCTCATCTGATCTAGTCTTCGTGCTTGAGCTGCACCTGAAGTTTTCTCATCAACAGAACATTTGCTTCCTATCCAAACATAAATAGTTTTTTCATCATCTAAAAGATAAACATCTCCAGTGGAAAAAACAGGATTTTTGATTTCAACAAGTTCTCCTTTATTTATTAAATAAAGTTTCATTTTAATTTTTCACTTTATTTTTTTCTAAAATAATTTATATATCTTATAAAAGAAAGAGTATATAAAATCACGCATTTAATCAATTTGATATAAATAGAAGTAATATAGAAACAATGTTAAGAATTAGTTAAAATCATTTAAAGCAAGATTTATCCGATTAATTATTTCCGGAATTTGATTAATGTCAATTGAACAATAAGCAATTCTAATACCATTTATATTTTCATTTATGTTTTCAATAGGAATTACTCCTACTTTATATTTCCTTAGCAAATGATCGGCAAATGTTGTAGCTTTAATGCTGTCAGGGTTTAGATTTAAAAATACAAAAAAGCCTCCGCCATTTGGGTCAACAGAAATATTTGGATTCTTAATTTTCTTGAGCTCTGAATTTATCTTTTCGAACCTAAGTTTGAGTAACTCTTGTATTGAACTTCTAGTCTTAATTATGTTATCCATACCTTTTTCCTTAAAAATTTTAATTGTAACTGCTTGGTAAAAGTGATTGCAATTTGAAATTGAACTCCTATTAAAACCTGATAGTTTGTTATCAATTTCATGCTTTAATATCTCCAGTTCCTTATCGTTATTTACCCATGATGGCTTTAAACCAATTGTAACAAAACCTATACGCCCTCCATAAAATAGAAGTTCTTTGGTAATACCATCTAATTTAATAGGTATAATATTTTCGTCGAGTTGCTGAATTTCGTAAAATAATGAGCGATTTATAACATTATTACTGAAAACATAGGGTTCATAAGCATCATCTATAAGAATCACCAAGGGTCGATTGATTTCTTTTTGGGTTTCTTTTAACATTTCAATTAATCGCTTATTTTCTTCCCATGTTGGGATAAAACCTGTTGGATTATTTGGAAACCCTAAAATTAATATGATTTTATATTGAGTCTCTACTACCTTGTAAATTGCCTCTTTTAATCCGTCAAAGTTTAATTTATTATCAACAAAAAAATCAAAGGATTGTATATTTAAACCTAAAAATTTCGAAAAAATATTATCATAATTTCCCCATCTTTTATTTGGACAAATTATACTTTCTGATGGGTTTAATAACATCGCAGAGCTCATAAAAATTGCATTTGTCACACCAGCAGTAATTATAGGCAGAGAAATATACTTTTCAAGTTTTATTAATTTCTCTTTTTCTGTGTCTAATTTAAAGGAAGATTTTTTCACAATCCATTCTTTCCAAATTGTACGTAATTCACCTAATCCTGAAATTGAAGCATATGGTACTAGATCATCTACATTAAGATTACTAATATAGTCATTTATATATTTTAGATAACAAGGAACCCATTTAACAGAATTAC
>JBHLKA010000046.1:0-17826 GCA_048887145.1 Candidatus Hodarchaeota archaeon | reverse complement strand
TTTAGATTTAAAGAAAGATCTAGTACTGGACATTTGTTTTTGCATCTTGTAATCAATTTATTTTCAGTTATCTCAATGATTTCACAATCTTTTTTTGGTGTTTTTAAAAAGTCAAAATAAAAAAGGGCTAATATGGCTCTAGAAGTAATTTTATTTGGTATTTTTCTTTTATTGCTTAAATGCCATTTAAAAGCGAAGATGTAAAAACTTATCTGCAAAATTCTAAGATGATATAATAATTTTAAAATTAATCTATTTTCCACAATTAGTTTCTACCAATGCAAGAAGTTTTAATACTTTTTACTTTTTAAAAAAAATCAATCTATAATGAGTTTCTGCCTAAATAAAATCAATCTTACTTACAATTTACTTTTATCCTATTTTATATTATAAAAAACATTTAGAATATTAATACAATTTAATTAGTTTAAACTGGTGTTTTTAGTGGCAACAATAGACGAATCTAAAGTAATTAGAGCACCTATAGCGTGTATTTTAGGACATATAGACCATGGTAAAACCAGCCTTCTTGACTATATTCGTGGTACTGTAGTTCAACAAAGGGAAGCAGCTGGAATAACACAACATATTGGAGCATCTTATTTCCCTACTGAAGATATTAAAGAATTTTTAAAAAAATCAAAACAAGAATTTGCTGAAAAAAAAATAAAATTACCAGGAATTTTAGTCGTTGATACTCCTGGTCATGCAGCATTTTTAAATCTTAGACGTAGAGGAGGAGCAGTTGCAGATATAGCAATTTTAGTGATTGATGTTACAGCTGGAACACAGCCTATAACTTGGGAATCTGTGAGGATATTAAGAGAGCGTAAGACGCCATTCGTAATTGCAGCTAATAAAATTGATAGAATATCCGGTTGGAAGCCGAAAAAAGATGCTGATTTTCTTGATACATATAACTCTCAAAAACCACACGTAAAAGACTTTCTAGATGAAAAGCTTTTACAAATAATGGGAAATTTTTTGGAAGAAGGCTTTAAAGGTATAGAGAGATATGACAAGATTAAAGATTTTACTAAAAAAGTAGCAATAATACCTACTAGCGCTAAAACGGGTGAGGGAATTTCAACATTGCTTCTGGTTTTGATGGGTTTGGTACAACAATATCTAACTGAGAATCTTAAATTCTCTGAAGGTCCAGCAAAAGGAGTTGTTCTAGAAGTTAAAAAGGAGAAAGGACAAGGAATAACTTTAGATGTTTTAATATATGATGGTATCCTTAAAAAGGGAGATGAATTCATTGTTGGAGGATTAGAAAGACCTATCAAATCTAAAGTCAGAGCTCTTTTAAGACCCAAGCCTTTAGATGAGATTCGAGATCCTCGTCAAAGATTTGATCATGAAGAAATGGTAAGTGCTGCAGCAGGAGTAAAAATTTTAGCCCCTAATATAGATGAAGTAGTTGCTGGTTCACCCTTAAGGGGTATTGGAAGTAAATCTGAAGAAGAACTTGTCTATAATGAAATTGAAGAAGAAGTGCAAAGTATCAGGATAAAAACTGAAAAAGCGGGAGTTGTATTAAAAGCAGATACTCTAGGTTCGCTCGAAGCGTTAAATAACCACTTTTCTCAAAATGGTGTTAAAATTAGTGTTACTGATGTAGGTCCCATAAAAAAGGAAGATGTAATAAATGCAAATATTGTTAAACACCTTGATCCGTATTCAGCTGCCGTTTTAGGTTTTAATGTAGCGATCTTGCCTGAAGCTAGAGAACAAGCGATTATAGATAATATTAGAATATTTACAAACGATGTAATATATCGCTTATTAGAAGATTATATTGAATATGCTGAAACGAGAAAGGCAGAAGACACTGCCAAAGGACTAAGCGAATTAATTTTACCAGCAAAAATTAAAATGATGCCAGACTTCATTTTCAGAAATTCTGATCCAGCGGTATTTGGGGTTCATGTTGAAGCTGGAACCTTGTATCCAAAAGTATCCTTAATAACTGATGAAGGAAAGAAAGCAAGAAGGGTTCATCAAATCCAAGATAAAGGACAAACCATAGAAAAAGCCCCTAAAGATTCTGAAGTAGCTATTTCTATTCGTGGTATTGAAATAGGAAAAGATATTGGAAAAGATGAGACTTTTTACGTGAATGTTCCTGAATCTCATGTGAGACAATTAATGGGGAAATTCATGGATGAGCTAACTACTGATCAAAAGGAGGCATTAAGAGAGTATATTATTTTAATGAGAAAAATTAACCACCCTTGGTGGGGAATGTAATAAAAAAGCCTAAAGTCGTCTATTTTTCTTCAATTTATTTTATTATTAATTATTATTGTTCAAGATCTGTTCATTATAATGTACATAACATTTAAATATCTATTGATTTATTATTTATCAAAACGATGTTAAAAATGGAAATAATGCATGAGAAAAGCAGAAATAAAATAATTTCAGACGCAAAAAAGTATGGAGGAATAGGACTTAGAGGGCAGTTACTTCGGGTACATAAAAATGGAGCCAAATTTACAATTAATAAGGTATATCTTGATGATAAGTTGATAAATCCAGAAGTGTTATATACTCTGATTTTAATTCCAGAAGCAAAAGTAGCTTCAAAATCTGGAGTCATTTTAAGCTATTTTCATAGAAAATTAGGTCCACTTGTTTTTTATTCATATCCAGAAGATGTATTTAGTGAGAGAGAAAGAAACTTTGCTTGTAATCTCATGGACAAAACTATTAATGATAAGTTTTTTACTTATCAAACCATCTTTTTCTCTTCAATGAATTACTATTTTGAAATAGATTCAAATTGGTCTCGAGGCAATAAAGAAATGTTAATGCTTAGTATTATTTTAAACACTCCAATTAACGCGAAAATTGAAGATAAGATTGAATTAGTTTGTCAAGAGTTTGCATTAAAAGTACAAAAAACAGAAAACATTTATATGGGATTTCATTTAAATGAAGTTATTAAATTTAAGGGAACAGAAAAAGAAATTCAAACTAAAATTGAACTCCTTCAAATATATATTAAAGAACTTTACAATACCATTAATGTGTCAATAAAGAAAATTTAAGAGAAATCACAAATTTCGACAACTACAAATAAATTGGAAATACTATATTCTAATATATATAGATTTTTTAAAAGCTATTATATCATTTTAAGTCCATGAATTCAATAGAAGATGTTCTTAGCAGTGAGTTTAAGGAAATAACTCCTAATGCTGAAGAAATTAATTTTACTAAAAATATTATTAACAAATTGAAAGAACTATTATCATATACTGCCAGAAAACAAAATATACATTATACCAATATTGAAGCACAAGGATCTACAGGAATAAAACAAACTCAATTAAAGGGAGATTATGATATTGATCTATTTATAGGATTAGATTACAATTTTTACAAACAAAATTATAAAGGTTTGAGCAAAAATAAGTTAAAAAGTAAATCTAAAAAAGATTTTCTTGAATTATGTAAAGGATGGATAATAAAATCATTAACCTCAAAAGAATTTCAAAATCCTAGATTACTATATGCTGAACATCCTTATGTAACTGTCGATTATTTCACTGATGATCTTAAAATTGAAGTTGATATTGTGCTCTACTTTGATTTAGCTTTAGATTATATAAAAAATACTGGTCCCATAACTGCTGTTGATAGATCCCCTTGGCATGGTCGTTTTATTAAAGAAAATCTATCCAAAGAGCAAAAAAATGATGTAAGATTATTAAAACAATTTTTCAAAGCAAATCATTGTTATGGAGACAAAAGCGTCGTTGGTAAGATGGGTTTTTTTGGATATAGCGCAGAACTCTTAATTTTTTATTATAATTCTCTACTTAATGTATTCAATAATTTTGATTCTCTTGAAAATAATCCATTAGATTTTTATAAAAGACCAATTGAAGAATTAAAGAAAATTTCTCACTTTCAAAATGATTTTCTTATTATTATAGATCCTATAGATAAAAATAGAAATGTAGCCTCTGCAATTTCAGA
The DNA here is from genome assembly GCA_048887145.1 of Candidatus Hodarchaeota archaeon. Taxonomy (GTDB): domain Archaea; phylum Asgardarchaeota; class Lokiarchaeia; order Sigyniarchaeales; family SOKP01; genus SOKP01. Next base: position 13,836 of record JBHLKA010000046.1, on the reverse strand, counting down.
TCGAGCCTATAAATACTGTAATTATAGAATCCAAGAGTTTTTAAAAAAACCCGATAAAGAATTATTTAAAATTAAACCAATCCCAGAAGAAGATCTTTCAAATGAAAAAGACCCAATTCTTTCGAAGATCTATATAATTGAATTAAAAAATAAAGATACTAAAACACATTATACTATAAATCGTGATAAACTATATTCTCTCGGTCAGGGCATGAAACTCCATGGTGAAAAAGAATTCTCTCACGTTGAAAGGTTTGGAAGAATTGAATTTGAATTGTATTTTGAAGATAACTTAAATGAATATAGTATAGCCATTTATAGCGAAAAATCTAATATCTCTAAAACTTATTTGAGAAAAGGACCTCCTGTAACATCAAAGTTTCATGCAGACAAATTTAAAAAGAAAAATCCAGACTTCATTGAAAAAAATAATTATTTATGGACAGAAACTAAAAGAGAGTATACTCAATTTTTAAGTTTCCTTAAAGATTTTATAAAAGATAAAATTCCTAAAAATTTAGAAGTTTTAAATGTCTCTCAAGCTCTTAATGCTAAATCAAAGACAACAAAGAAAGCAATTTATGTATTAAATAATTATATTTTACCTTTTTGCAAAATCCTATAATAGCAAAATTTCAAAATTCTTAAATTTATACAGTTAAAACATAAAATTTTTATGATTTGACGTATTTTTTTTTACAATTACAATATGTTAATAAGTTTAATGTGAATTTATTATGGTAAAAGTGAAGAATCCGGAAGAAATCGCAAAACTGGTGACTTCTGGTTCATATGAGAAGAAAAGAATATTTAGTATCACAGCCCACATAGATCATGGTAAAACTACTGCTACTGATTACCTTTTAAGGCGAGCTGGGCTAATGCGCCCTGAAGATGCTGGGCAATTACAGATGACAGATTCAGATGATGAAGAGCAGGAGAGAGGAATTACCATCTTTACTTCAGTTGTTTTACTTGCGTTTAACGATCCAAGAAAACCTGATGATGATGAGCCCTATATTTTTCAACTAAATGATACACCAGGCCATATTTCATTCACTGGGGAGGTTTCACGTGCTTTAAGAGGTTCAGATGGTGCTATAATCCTTGTTGATGCTTTAGAAGGAGTTATGACCCAAACTGAAACAAATATTCGCCTTGCTGTGGGTGAAGAGTTCTGTAAACCGGTTCTTTTTATAAACAAAGTTGATAGGTTAATTAGTGAACTAAAATTGAGTCCAAAAGACACATATGCTAAAATTGATGATATAACAACGCAAGTAAATGAATTAATTAAAAAGGTTCGACCACCAGATTTAGATTGGGGTGTTGATTTCGCTAAAAATAGTGTTGCAGTAGGTTCAGCAAAACATGGCTGGGGTTTTACTTATGAAATTTTGAAAGAAAAAGGACTTACTCCTATAACTGTTTTCGAAAAATATAATGAAGGGGATATTCAATGGTTAAGAGAAAACTTACCTCTTGATGAGCCAATGTTAAGAATGGTTGTTGACCATTTACCAGATCCAATAACAGCCGTGAAATATAGAATTCCTCATCTCTGGGGTGGAGATATGAATTCAGAGCTTGGACAAGCATTAGCTAAAAGTGATCCTAATGGTCCATTATATGGGATGATCACTAAAATTTTCTTAGATCCAAAAAGAAATTACCAAGCTACTTTAATTGGGCGAGTTTTCTCAGGTACATTTGATCAAACTGATAGTATTTATCTTGTTGGGAATCGTACAGCAAATAGAGTAAAAAGATTAGGTGTTATGGAAATTACAGATATTCTTGATATACCGAAAATACCCGCTGGAAATTTATTTGCATTATATGGATTCATTTGTCCTTCAGGGGAAACGTTTATCCACGCAGATGCTGTTCCAAAGGATAAAGATGAGAAATCTCAAATTCCATCTTTTGAAAAAATACACTATGCTTGTAAGGCTGTGGTGTCAAGAAGTGTTAAACCACAAGACCCACATGACCTTGCTAGATTAGGGGAGGTTGTTGAGAAGTGGTTACAAGCAGATCCTACGGCAGAATTCCGTCTTGATAAAGAAAGTAAAGAATATATCCTTTCTGGAATAGATCCACTCCAAATCGAGATTTTAGTTAAAAGAATTAATAATCAAGTAAGAATTGATATTGGAGAACCAATCATAGTCTATCGAGAGAAAATTAATCAAAAAAGCAAGGAATACCATACTAAATCATCTAATGCCCATAATAGAATTCTTTTATATGTAGAACCCTTAGATGAGAAAACAGAAGAATTACTTGACGAAGGTAAAATTACCGATTTACAGAACGAAAAAGAACGTGCCCAAGTATTAAGGGAAGAAGCAGGTTGGGATACCAAGGAAGCTAGACGCATAGTTGACGTTTTTAAAGGAAATATACTTGTAAATGGAACATCTGGTTTACAGAGATTCGATAGAGTTAAAAATGATCTTGTTAGCGCTTTTCGAAGTTGGCTTAGTGAATGCATTATAGCCAAGGAACCAGCTCTGGGAATAAAAGCCACGTTTATAGATATGGTTATCCATGAAGATCCCAGACATACCCAGTACGCTCAAACTGCAGGTATGGCTTATGCAGCTTTAGCTCTTTCGATGTTGAATGCCGATCCTCATCTTTATGAGCCAATTCAAAGAATTGATGTAAAAACTCCACAGGGAACTGAAGGATCTATTAACTCGATTATTAGTAAGCACAGAGGGCGAATAAATAACGTTATTCCCGAAGGAGAGTATGTAAGGGTTCAAGGTCAAATTCCTGCTGCTGAAATTATTGGTATCGCGGATGAAATTAGAAGTTCTACCCAGGGTAGAGCCTTCTTTGGATACGAATTTAAGGGTTTTGAAAAGGTACCCCCTTCACTTGAGGAAGAAGTTATCTTAGACATACGCAGACGTAAAGGTATGCCCATAGAGATGCCATCATCTAAATCTTTTGAACGATTTATTTATAAACGTACTTAAGCTTTATTTTTTATTTGCATTTTTTATTTTATTTACAATTTTAATAATTTCTTAAAGAATATAGTCTTTTTGTTAAAGCATAAAACGCGTCATTTACACCTTGACCTGTTAAAGCACTTGTTTTATAGTAACCTAGAAAATTATGCGCCCTAACATACTCTTCTACTCTAAAATCACGACATTCTGAAGATTGCAATTCTTCGTCATTTACCAAATCAATTTTGTTTCCAAATAAGGCAATCTGTATATTCCCACAATGTTTTTGAACTTCAGAAAGCCATTTATCTACACTTTTAAAACTCTTTTTCTCCTCAGATGAATGTGAAAATACAATGATAGCACCATTACTACCCGAATAAAATTTTTGACGCATTCTTTCAAATGTCGGTTGTCCTGCAATATCCCAAAAAATAAGTCTAAAACTCACCCCATCAATTATTTCCTCATGCTGAGTAAATTGTGCACCAAGCGTAGCAATATAATCCTCTTCAAATTCTCCCTTTGTATACTTTCGGATTAAAGATGTCTTTCCTACTGCTGCATCTCCAACAACTACAATTTTATATTTAAATTCAACCATTTTTTAATCTCTATCCTCATTTTCTTTTACTTTATAAATTTCTTAAAAAATCTTCTAAAGATTGTATCTTTTTTGTTAAAGTATGAAAAGCTTGATTCAATCTCTGACCAGTTAATGCACTTGTTTTGAAATAGCCCACAATTCCACGGTCTTTAACAAATTTTTCTATATTGGAATCGCAAGTTTCTAAGCTTTCATCTATAGCTAATACTTCCTCATTTATTAGATCTATTTTATTTCCGAATAGAGCAACTGGAATTTTACCACAATGTTCTCTTACTTCAGAGAGCCATTTATCTACACTCTCAAAAGTTTTCTTTTCATCGGGTGAATGTGAAAACACAATGATAGCACCATTACTACCAGTGTAAAATTTTTGACGCATTCTTTCAAATGCGGGTTGACCAGCTATATCCCAAAAGATAAGCTTAAAATCTATTCCATCGATAATTTCCTCATATTGAGTAAATTGAGCGCCAAGAGTAGAAATATACTCTTCTTGGAATGTTCCTTTAGTAAATTTTTCAATCAACGATGTTTTACCTACAGCACCATCCCCAATTATAGGGATTTTAAATTTATACTTGATTTTTTCCATTTTATTTTTATAATCACACATTTATTTAATAATATGTAACTTTCTTCTCATTTATTATAAAAATTGCTTTAGAAAAAGGTTTCAAATCATCATCCTTTTGATGAATCTTAAAATTTATAGAATTAAAGCATTATTATTAATATGAGAGATACTTAAAATTTTAATTAATGTTCTTTAAAATTATTGAATCATGACTGAGAATCATAATAGGGAAGAAATTGAATCTGAAGAAAAGGAGATTGAACAAAAAGAAAAAGATTTAGAGGCATATTACTCTGAAATGAAGAGTTTAGAAACCGATTTTTCTGATTTAGATGATATGGATCTTGAAGAATTGAAAGAAATCCAGGAAGCAATCTCTAAAGTTAAGGAAATGAAATCTAAACCTCTTGAAAAAGATAATGATCTGAAAATTCCTGATGCGTTAAAAGATATTGAAGTTAAAACCGAAGGAGCTCAATTAGATGAATACTTCGCTCAAAGAGAAGCAATGATTTCAGATTTTTCAGATTTAGAGGAAATAGAATTTGAAGAACTAAAAGACATGCAAGATGCAATAGACTCTGTGAAAAAAGAGCAGTTAGAAGGCCCATCCGAAGAATTTGCCCAAACCCAAGCTACGAAGGCGATTTCCTCTGAACTGGAAGAAAAAATCAAACAAGAACTTTTAGAACGTAAAGTTGAGAAAGAAAAAGAGATTATAACTCCCGAAAAGTTCTTGGAGTATATAAAAGATAAAAGAGATAAAATTTGGTATCATGTACTTTATTATTTAGTATACCAAGCTGAAGACCATATAGCAAGTAAAGAATTACTTTATGATATGTTAAAGGAAAATACAAGCAAAAGTCCAATAGATCCCATTCCGGAACATCAATTTTATTTTGGATTAGGTTATATTTTAAGGTTAACCCTAAATGAGAAGCAAGTAGTCCGTTTCAAGAGTGGAGGAAAATTTAAAATAAATATTGGAGTGAAAATATTGAAAGAATTGTTAGAATTATCTGGAGAACCAATAATTACTAAACCAGTCCTAAAAGAGGAAGAGAAGAAAAAAATGTTTACTGATTTTCTTAAAGAGGATTTTAAGGATATTTAATTATGTGTTAATTTTATGAAAGAGAAGCCTTCTTTATTGATTATAGGGAATTCAAATGTAGGAAAAAGTTCAATAACAAAACTTTTACTCCCTCAATCACGTAAATATAAAGGAAAAACGGGTAAAGCCCCTGGAAGCACTTTATTAATAAAACAAGTAATTCAACCTCAATTGCCTTATAAGATTATTGATTTGCCTGGTTTTGGATATATTAAGCACTCCAGTCATAGAAGGCAAGAACATATTAAACAACAAATTGTAACTCATATTGAAAAGCACCATTTCGATTACTTTCTTGCTTTAGTTGTTATTAATATTCTAAGAATTGAAGATGAAATTACTAAATATTTTATTAAAAACCAAACAACAATTCCACTAAGTTTTGAATTAATAAAATTTATACGAGAATACAGCATTCCACTCCTAATTCTCATTAATAAAGTAGATAAAATTTCAAATTTAGATAAAAAGCGTATAATTTCCTTTTTTATGGAGAACGCAAAACTTTATGGAATTTATATTATAAATTTAGATGATTATTACATCAATCAACATGAAAATAAAATTCCTTATTTAGAATTTTCTGCTCTGAAAAAAACAAACCTGGGCAAATTAAATCATTATATTAATCTATATCTATCTAAAAAAATCAAATCTTCAAACTAATTAATTTCTTTTAGATTGCAGAAAATATTTTATAACATTCTAAATTTTTAGACGACACATAAATATTTATTACCTTGTGAAATAAAAATATACATTATTATTAAAAATGGGAAATTAAATGAACGAGATAATCCAATTTCATATCGATGGATTTAAGGGCTCATATATATTTAAAATTCAACCACCATCTATGACTATAATAAAACCCTATGAAAGATTAGATATTCAAGATAAAAGAGAAAAAGTAATTAATAAAGTAATGGAAATTCGAAAAAAGATACTTCTAGGTGAAAATCTAACGGAATCTGAAGAACACATGCACAAAAATCTGATAAAGCTCGGCGTTTCAATACAAAAATTAATGGGAATACAATGCGTAAAGGATTTAAAGGAACTACTTGAAAAATATCATAATTTATTAATTTTAACGAATGATCCGGTAGTTCCTTGGGAATTATTATCTATTGATAATAAGCCAGCTTGTTTAAACAACTCAATCGGAAGAATTATTACTGGAAGGATTTTAAGTGCTGAATTTGAGAAAAAAGAGAAAAATGTAATTCACATATTATTTATTGGCGACCCTTCAGGTGATTTGGAATCCTCCATTGAAGAAATTAAAAATATAAAATTAGAATTAAAAACTGCAATTGATCAGGGCTATATAAAAACATCAACATTAATAGGATCTGAAGCTACAACCGCAAATATAATTGAATTAATGAAAACTAATGAATTTGACATTATTCATTATTCTGGTCATGCTTTTTTTGACGAAAAAAACCCAGAAAATAGTGGAGTAAAATTAGCAGATAAGGATATAACCGCAAAAGAGATTTCAGAATACACTGATCATTTACCTGAAATTGTTTTTATAAATGCTTGTGAAAGTGCTCAAGCAAATATAGAATTAGAAGGAGAAAAGCAAGTATCTGGATTAGCAGAAGCATTTATTCAGGCAGGAACTAAAACATTTATCGGATCCATATGGCCAATTGATAATAAAGATGCTATAAATTTCGCTTATTCTTTTTATCAAAATCTATTACAAGAAGATAAAACTATAGGAGAATGTGTACTTGAATCTAAAAACGAATTATATAATTCTAAAAGTTCCCATGCATGGGCATCTTTTTTGATGTTTGGAGATCCAAACACCATACCTTTTACATTTAGCAATGAATTAAAAAACAATGTTGAAAAATTAATTATACAACCAATCGAACAACCATTTCAATTAAGAGCTTTAAAAAATGATCCTATTATCAAACCGATTGTTGTTGATCCTGAAATTATTAGCAAAATTATTCCTTTCGGAAGCGAAAATCTAATACTTAAAAAAATTCAAGATGATGAATTTAATATCATTTTAGGCCCTGCAGGAATGGGAAAGACTAACTGTAAGTATTTGTTATCTCAAAATGATAAAGATATCAAATTCGTTGAAATCGATAAAAGATTTCTTAAGGGAATTAATAACACAGAATTCATATTAAGAATGCATGAGGAATTGAAAACCTTGGCGGAAAAACATCACCTTGTCGTATTGGTCCTTGATGAAGAACAAAATAGATCTGACATGACTGCCGAAAATTTGATAGAAATCATTCATAATTTATTTGAATCTGGCTGTCCAACAAAATTACATGAAAATTTAAGAGTTTTAATGTTTTTACGTACAAAATCATATAAAAGCATAAAAAAAGAAGGAAAGATACCACACCACTGGAAAGTACAGAAGACTTGGCTCGAGGGAATAAGTTTAACAGATGAATCAATAGAAAAATTTTTAGCGATTCATAAATTATCTAAAGATAATTTTACTAAACCTGCTTATAACACCTTAATAGAGAGAATATCGAGTAGAGGATGGATATATCCTATTTTTGCAGATAATTTATTGCTTTATTTAGAGAAAAACCGAAAGGAACAATTTACAAGAGATGATATAGAGAACGTTCAAATTAGTGATGATATCATCGATACAGTTAAATATCTTGTATATAACATAAGAACAGAGGCAGAAAGAAATATTTGGAGCACTATAGTTAGTCTTAATAAAACGTTTGAATTAAATCCGCCATTATGGCTTATAAAAACAACCTTAAAAAGTATGTTAAATGTAGATTTATCTAACATCGACGAAATTTTACGAGAATTACTTAACGATAAATTAATTTTAGAAGAAAAAGATGAAATTATCATAGGTGAAGGAGGAATACTTGGAGATAAAGAAAGTTATATCTATTCACTTTTTCATGATATATATTACGAGGTCACACCGAAAAAGGAGTATGATGGTGATTTTACTATAGAATTGATTGAAAAGATTAAAGCAGAACTAAATAACAATTTGGAAAAAGCAAAAGGGACTTCAAATATTAAAATTCTGAGAGCATTTCTTAAGAATGTACTTCAACGATTTTATTTTCTTTCTGCAACAGAATATATTGATAAAATTTTTATAGATAAGGTACTTGAATATTTAAACAGTGTGGATCTAGATATTCAGAAAACTTTAATTCCTGATCTTGAGCGTCTTGTATTTGATTTTTATGCTCGAAATAGTATTGAATCAATTGCTAAATTATATCTCTTTATTGGCAATTATCATGAAAAATCCGAAAATATTCTTACAGCTACAGATTATTATAATATAGGATGTCATCTTCTAGAAGTTCAGAAAATTGATTCATCTGATTATCGTTTCAAAAATGGTAATTTATACAACAAATTAATGGATGATTTAAAAACTAATATTGATAAATTTGAAAACAAGTGTACAGTCGAATTAGCTTCATGGCAATGGAAAGCTGCTGCATTGTTTGCGAAAAGTCAAAATGACCAAGAAATTTCAAATAGATTTGATAAAGGTATTGAAGTTAGAAAAATCCTTGTTGATGCATTTATGGAAACTAATAAATCGTGGGCAGCAGCTGAATTACAATGGCTCGCTGAAATGTCTGAATTAAATGATAAACTTGATAATACACTTGAATATTATAACGATGCAATTAAATTATTAGAACCATATGAACATCACATCTTTAATATTAGAGATTATTTATCAAGGCTCTCTCATATATATGAGATATTAAATCGCTTTGATGAAAAAGAAAAAATTGAGGCTAAAACTTCTGAGATTAATGAAAAGATTCGATCGATGAGTAAATCAGAAGGTTTAAAGGTTCATATTATTAGTGGTGCTGGTGATTTATTCTCAGCGAATCAAATACACTACAAGATTTTACAAGAAATTAATGCAACAGTTACCATTAAGCCTGCTGCTCCTGAGGAAAAAGTTGACATTTTAATTCCATTTGGTACTCCTTTAGTTCCTAATGTAGGTGAACTTATTTTTAATTATATGGATAGAGATATTATAAATAAAATGCTAAGATCATCTGGATATTGGATTAAAAAACCTACTCGTGAAGGAGATCCATTAGTAATTGCAATTGCGGGGTATACAATGTTTGATACACGACGAGAAGCAGAAAATTTTATAGAAAAAGAAGATTTTAAGAACTTAATAAATCTAATTTAATTAAGGGTGAAATTAGAAAATGAGTGAAAAGTATGAAAGATTAGGATTAAATTCTGAAGATGTCAAGACTTGTTGTGATTTAGATGATATTTTAGGCAATATTAATAAAACATTTGAACAAGTTTATGAAATTAGTATGGATACATGTGGTATTGTGGTTGAAGATGGTAAGATTATTGGAATTGGGTTATTTAATTGTGAACTTACAAAATTTCCAGAACAGATTTTAAAATTTAAATCCCTCCAAAAGCTTAATATAGCAGATAATAAATTAGAAACAATACCTGAATCAATATCGGAATTAAGTAATCTTAAAAAATTAGATTTAAGTATAAATAAACTAAGTTCAATTCCTGAATCCATCGAAAAATTAACATTTCTAAAAAATGTGGCTTTGGAACAAAATCAGTTAGAATCAATACCCGAATCTATAGGAAATTTAAAAAATTTGAAGACTTTAAATTTGAGTGAAAATAATTTAATAAATCTTCCCGACACTATTGGTAAATTAAACTCTCTTAAGAAGTTGAATTTAAAAGGAAATCAACTGAATTGCATCCCCGAATCAATAGGTGAACTGAATAATATTGAATCATTAATATTGGGTAATAATAATCTATCCGAATTACCTTGGACAATATGGAAATTGAAAAAGTTAAGCTTTCTTCACTTGGATAATAATTTTTGGAAAGATGAATGGGAAGAATTGGCATCTAGAGATCTTCCTTCAATATTAAAATTCTGCCAACAGAAAGCAACTATAAACATCTTTCTTAGTCATGCGGTTGTTGATTTTGATTATTTTCGCATAAAAGACATTTCTGAATTTTTACAAAACCAAGAAGAAATATATTGTGCCTTCTATTGTGAAACAGATTTAACAGGAAATATTGATGATTTCATGAATGAAACAGTGCCAAAATGCCAGCTTTTACTGTTTTTTGCCTCTCAAAAATCCGTGTTCAATTCAATAGATTGCGTGCATGAACTTGAATTGGCACGCAAACATAGTATTCAAATTATACCAATAAAAGGTAAGGATGTAAATTGGGGGGATCTAAGAGAGCATAATTTAGATAGATTGCTAGGTCATGAGTATAATGAGAGTGAATTCAATGAATTCTGTGAAAATTTATATGATTATATAAAGCAATTCAAGAGTGATGTTAATTTGTTCGAACCTGAAGAGGCTAAATTTGATAAGGAAAAATTGAATATAAAAAATGTAATTAATCATTATCTAAATTCTGAGAAATTTGACGAAATATTAAGAAAAAATTTGGATCACTTTAAAGAAATATTCCAAATGATTAGTAATAACGAAATATCGCTAATAGAATATTTAGAGAAATTTGCTCAAACACTCATGAAAAAATGAAAGACTAAACCCACTATGGATTTCTAATCACAGGATCTTTACCTTTTTCCCAATTAACAGCAAACAAGAAATCTCTACTTGCTTCATTCTTATAAATTAGTGGAAAATTACCCATTACTTCAAATTTATGAGCAATTTTTTCTAAGTAATCATATTCTGGAAAGAAGTCCTGAAGTGGTGTATCACTGTTTAATCTATTCTTGATAAGTAAAGCTTTTGCTTGTAGTGTGAAGCCCTTTATTTCAAAAAAGTTTGGATTAGCTTTATCTACTAATTTAATATAATCTTTAATTAACTTCTCACTTATATTTAACTCTTTTACCGCAGTTAATCGTACTAGACTTCTGCAAGACAATGATTCAAATAGGTCTAAACTTGCTATGATCCTATCCCAACCATTTCTTATCATTGGACGACAAATTTTTTTATACAATTGTTCGTTTGGGGCTGGCAATGTAAGATATAATTGGCTTGGTAATGAATCTAACCGTTCTAATTTTTCAGGTAAAGTACCATTAGTGACAATAAAGGAGGTCATGCCGTTATTTCGGAATTCCCTAACAAGATCACTCATCATTGGATATAATAATGGTTCACCGTCAAGAGATATGGCTGCATGATTGGGATACATCGCCTCACTGTGCGTTTGCATAATATCATCGGGATTAGTTAATTCTCTATTAATTAAAGTTTCAATTTCTTCTCTAGAATCTATGCAACATGAAATTTCTTTATCTAATCTGAAATTCTTTAACGTATCATCAGTTGATTTGACAAAATCTTGATTTTTCAGGAGATTTACAGCCCTTTCAATTTTATTCTTACTGATATGAAGAATTTTTGAAAGTGAATTCACATCTTGTTCTGTATTATCTTTAAGCATGAAATGAAGGATATCGATCATTATCTCATAATTATCAAGGTATCTTCTTAATGGTAGGTGATTCTTAATAATATCCTGTTGATGGCGGATCATTTCTTCAATTAATTCTTTGGGATCGTCTGGTTTAACTATGAACTCGCTTCCAAGCCCTCCCATTTCGATATCTCTCCAACAAAAGACACATTGGTGATTGCAGAAAGGTAGAGATGGAGTATTCTGCAAACATCTATGACTTTTAACACCAAAGACTCCTTTATAGCAATTTCTATTATCTCTTCCTGTCATTAATCTCTGTTCAAGCCAATGGCATGGTTTGATCGCAGTGTGTTTGTTATTTCCTATAATACGATATGTTGTTTTAGTGTAAGTCTCAACGAATTCATTTGTAATTTTATTATCAATGATAAATCGATTACTCATCTTACAGTACCAAATCTTTTGAACTGTTCTATTAATTTCCTATTATAGATAAATGTATTTTATTAAGATATTAAAAATTGTTCTTAAAAAATATAAGTAATCATATAATTAGGAAGCTACTTATAATTTATAACTAGATTAGATTAAAATAAGACTTTTTTATTAAGATTAATTTCACTGAATTAGTTTAATCTTCCTATTTGGTTTTGATACAATTCTTATTATCTTTAAATATTATAAGATCTAAGTTAATTCATATTCATTATATAAATTTTTGTACAGAAAATGCTCAATAAAATTAAAAGTGAACTACTAAATTTTGGATTAAAATTTATAAGTATTGATGATAAAATTGTTAGAATGATTTTAGAGACTGCGCCTTCAAACCTAAATGAGATAGTTATTTTACCAGCAGTAAAAATGGTTATGAAAAAATTAATAAAAAAACTTCAGAATAAAATTGTACATGGAAGAGTTTATAATGGTTTGTTAAATGGAGTAAGAGTAAGTGTCATAAGCTCTCAAATTGGATGCCCCAATGTCGGTCTTGTAGTAGAAAGTTTAAAACGATGTAAAACTAAAATTATAATAAGAATAGACCTATGTGGAGGTATTCAGGGCGATACTAATGAAATCGATATTGGCACTATAATCATTCCAAAATCAGCTTATTGTGATGATGGGACTACTCCTCAATATATCCGTACATATCCTGATTTATCAAATAAATTAGAATATGTTGAAAATCCTTTATCTATAGTACATAATTTACTAACCGGAAACAAAACAGTTTTTATATCTAAACCAAACGACATTCTAAAAGACATACTCTTAAAAGAAGGTTTATCAACATTGACTAGGAATAAGATTAAAGAAGTAAATCTCTGGACTACGGATGCTTTGTTCTGTGAAACATTCGAATTCATAAGAGCCATTAAAGCAGCCAATATTAATGCTATTGATATGGAATCTTCAGTATTGTTTTTATTGGGGGAATTATTTAACTTAAAAACGGTTTCAATTCTTTCAGTATCTGATTTACCTGGACATCCTCAATACGATTTACTTAAATCTAATGAGATTCATCCCAATATGGAGAAAGGGATGGAGGATGCCATAAAAGTCGTAATAAATTCATTACCAAGAATAAAATCAGTGTTGATTGGTACTTAATAATAGCTTATAATCCTTCCAAAAATTTAGAGAAGTCAGGTTCTTTAAATATTTCATTATATTTCTTTAATAATTCAATATTTACTAAATGAATGATTTGGTTGTTTTGTTTTTTAATCATTTTTACCAAATCTACCTCTTTCAATTTCTTAATATGATATTGAATAGTTCCAGAATAAACATCTAAATTTTCTCCAATTTTAGATATTGCAACACTCTCATCTTTAATAAGTTCTTTTAAGATTTCAATAATGAGAGGATTATTAAATATTACTTTATATTCATCATAACTTTCTGGGACATCTGTTAAAAAGTAATGTAATGATTTTCCTAGCTTTTTTGAACGTATAAGTTTAAATCTCTCTAAAGTCATAATATGTTTCAAAAATGGAGTTCTTGTAATGTTCAATTCTTTTTCGATCTTATCATCTCTTGCATGAATACCAGGATTTAATTTTATAAAGTTAAGTATTGAGACTAATTTTTCATTATTTAAAATTTC
>JBHLKA010000045.1:0-18120 GCA_048887145.1 Candidatus Hodarchaeota archaeon | reverse complement strand
AATGATGTTTTTTGGGGTATTAATACTCAAAGGGCTATAAAAAATTTTAAAATAAGTGGTAAAACTTTTCCAGAAATATTTATCATTTCATTGGCACAAGTAAAGAAGGCTTGCCTTTTAGCTAATCTTGACATTAAATTAATTAATAATGAAATTGGTGAAGCTATACTTAAAGCAGTTAACGAAATTTTAGAAGAGAATAAGCTTTTAGACCAATTTCCAATTGATATCTTTCAAACAGGGAGCGGTACACAGACTAACATGAATATGAATGAAGTTATAGCAAATAGAGCAAATCAAATCCTTGGGCATCCGATGGGTCAAAAGAAACCTGTGCATCCAAATGATCACGTTAATAAAGGACAATCCTCTAATGATGTAATTCCTACCACCATGCATATATCTGCTTTACATATGATAAATGAAACCTTGTTTCCCTCTCTAGACAGATTGAAAGAATCTTTATCAAGAAAAATTGAGGAGTTTAAAGATATTATTAAGGTTGGAAGAACACATCTTCAAGATGCGGTACCTATATCTTTATCATTAGAATTTGAAGTGTATAAAAAACAGATTGAAATAAATAAAGAAAGATTAAAGAGGGTATGTGAAGAGCTTTACCATATTCCTATAGGAGGCACAGCGGTAGGAACTGGATTAAGTGCCCATGAAAAATTCTCTGAATTCGCAGTTCATCATCTTTCAAAACTAACTAAAATACCCCTTAAATTAAATCCTATCAAGGCAGAAGGTATTTCTTCTCATAATACTATTGTTAATGCAAGTAGTTGTATTAGATTGCTGGCTCTTTCCTTATTAAAAATGGCAAATGATATTAGATGGATGGGTAGTGGCCCAAGAACAGGTTTATCAGAATTGATTTTGCCCCAAAATGAACCGGGATCTTCAATGATGCCAGGCAAGATTAATCCAACTCAATCTGAAGCGTTAATACAAGTATGCCTACAAATCATTGGAAACGATTCAGTTATTTCATTTGCAGAGGCTTATGGCAGCATCTTAGATTTAAATGTCTGTAAACCTATCATGATTGTTAATTTACTTAATTCAATTGAAATTCTTAGCAATGCTATTAACTCATTTATAGATCATTGCTTATTGGATATAAAAGCCAACCAAACTCAGATTAAATCTCAACTTGAAAGATTACTGATGATAGTTACAAATTTAACACCAATACTTGGATATGATAAATGTTCTGCTATTGCAATGAAAGCGTACGATGAAAATAAAAGCATTAAAGAAGTTGTTGATGAGATGGGTTTAAAATTTGAAGAAGATATAGATAAACTTTTAGATCCTAAAAGGATGGTTCAATGAGGTGATTATATATTGGCTGAAAACTTAACATTAGAGGAAGTACGTCAGGAAGCAAGTTAAAGGGACATAAATTTCTGACCTTTTTTTGACAAAAATATTAAATATTCATTGATCAATATTGTTAATATAGAAACTATGAATTGAACTAAGAATTAATAGATGATAAAAAAAAGTAAAACAGTTGCTTATCTTGTTTTAATAATTTTTGCGATTTTTATTTTTCTTATAATAATTGACAACCTATTCTATGAAATTATTGGGAGTTGGTGGAGGAGTATCCACGATTTCCTTCTTCTTGCTGGAGATGTTTTCACTTCTGTTTTCTATTACAATTTATCAACTTTCATCTTCTGGAATTTAATTATTTTGTTTATTTTACTTATAATTTTTAGTATAAGTTATAATATAATTAAAAAAAGACGTGTTGGAGGCACGATTATAAGTTTAATGTGTGTTATTGGCTGGTTAATCCAATTCGAATTAATTATTATTTGGGGGATTTTTGGGCTTATTAGCAATCCTAATTGGCCAATTCAGTGGAAATTAATTTTACTTATTTTGTCTATTCCATTAATTTTTATATTTCTTTTTATTCTGAGCATTTTAAGTGATAGTATGTCCTTTTGGATAGACATTATAAAAGAACGACATGAATATTCACGACTTCGTTATCGAATTGAGACAAATAATAAAATAAAAACAATTCATATAGATACGGATGCTACTTTTTTGAATACCATTTGGAGCGCAGCCATTTATCTTTTGATTGATGAAATCCTTAAAAAAGAAGGTGATTCTAGAGCTATATCTCGATTTATTCGGAGTATTATTACAAATATCTTTTTCGAAATTGTAACTCATTTTAATTTTTGGCCTCGATTTAAAAATTTGATTTTTAGATTTGTAGGACTAAAAATTGGAAAAGATTGTGTGATTTCGCAATTTACAAAGGTTGATGCACTACTTCCAGATTTAATTACATTTGAGGATCATACCGCAATTGGGGTATCCAGTAATTTAATTACCCACACTTTTCGAGATCGAGGAGAATTTCGTGCATTTTTATATGGTCCTATCAAAATTTGCAAGTATGCTCGAATTGCGTCGAATGTTACTGTTATGCCTGGTGTAACTATTGGGGAAGGTGCTGTCGTTGCTGCTGGCTCCTTAGTTAACAATGATGTTCCTCCATATACTATGGTTGGAGGAGTTCCTGCGAAAATCATTAAAGAGATCGATCCTAAAACCTATCATCCTCGAATTGAGAAGGAGAAGATGTTACAGAAAAAAAGTCTCAGGCTTTTAGATTAAGAGGGGGGTTATGTTTGGGATTCCTTGAACTTATAGGAGGTGGTGGGGCTCGTATTTTTAGTTACTATAGTAAACATTCTTTAAAAAATCCATTAAAATCCCAGCAACACCTATTAGGAGAGATTATCAAGCGTCATAAATCGACTCTCTTCGGAAAGAAACATAGATTTAACAAAATTCGGAGTATTAGACAATTTCAGGCTTTTTGCCAACCACACTCATACGAATATTATAAACCATACATTGATGCATATTTTTCAGGAAAGCATGACGCCTTGTTTAATAGCCATCTTTTATTTTTTGCTCAAACAACAGGAACCACTGACACACCCAAGCTATTTCCTGTACCATATCATACTATCAGAAATTATAATCTTGGCGTTATTAGAACTGTTTGCCACTATATATCGGAAGATATTAGAGAAAATTCTAAAATTATCAAGGGAAAATGGTTATATCTACCCGCCCCACCTATTCTTCGATATATTTCTGGGATTCCTGTAGGGTATATCACTGGTCAATTAATGCTACCATTTGGAATTCATTATTGGCGTTATCTCTTGAAATATAAGATTTATACTCCATTTCATTTAATGCATATCAAAAATCTTGAAAAAAAATTTCAGATCCTCACGAAAGAATTAGTTTCAAAAAATATAACGATGGTAGTTGGAACAACTTCCGTAGTTGTTAATTTATTAGAATATATTACAAAATACTCTAATGTTCAATCAATAAATGAATTGTTTCCGAATCTTCAAGTTGCAATACTCTCAGGAGTTTCTCCAAAATTTTATGAAACCCGTTTAAAGAGATTGACTGACATTAATTTTACTTATCGAGAAATGTATGCAGCAACGGAGGGTATGCTAGCAATTCAAATATCTAAACTTCCGTATCTCACTCCACTCTATAATTCTGTCTTTTTTGAATTTATTCCTTTAAAAAATACATCAGAGCGATTAATAATTAATCAACTCAAAAAAGGGGAAGAATATTCCTTGATCATTACTTCACATAACGGATTATATGCTTATGAAATCGGAGACGTCATTAAAGTTGTCTCAGAAGAACCTCTCACTTTTGTATTTTCATTTCGGAAAAATGTAATAGATCTGACTGGCGAGAAATTGACACCTTTTCAGATACTTTCAGCTTTTAAAAGTGCGAATGAACAAAACCGGTGCAACACCGTAGATTTCTGTGCTATTGGTGTATATAAACCAAAACCACATTATAAATTTTTAGTTGAATTCATTTCTAAAAAAGAACCAAATTCTTTCTCTGAATATTTAGTTTCTCTCGATCATGCTTTGGAAAAACTAAATGTTGGGTACCAATATAATCGTTTTAATAAGGGGACACTTAAATCTCCCGAATTATGGATTTTGAAGAAAGACACTTTTCACTCTTTAGAAAATTTAAAAATACTCGATAGAATACAAGCAAGTCAGATAAAAACATCTCATCTCTCGAGAGATACGAAGTTATTGGAACTTTTTGAAGATTATATCACTAAAAAGACCTTCTTAGAATCATAAAACAAATCTTTTTTCATTAACACTACTCATTAGGCTCTCCTATAATATAATATATCTCGTCAAGCTTCTTAAAAAAAAAATCTGTAAGTTCTTTCTCCTTTTAAAAATCTATTAATAAGGTATTTATAAAAGGTAAGTAATAATTATTAATGTCGATATATTAAGAATTGTTTAAAGCATACCAAGCAGTAGGAAGGATGTTAAAAAAACCTGATTTATATGAAACATACGATAACTTAATTAAATTTAAAGAACAAGGTAAAAATATCATTGGAGTTATTCCTCACACAATTGTGCCTGATGAATTGATTTTTGCTTCAAATTCTATTCCTCTTCATTTTTGCTTAGGAGGGACAGAAGATCAAATGGATACAGGTCATGCTTATCTCTCTCAAACAACTTGTGGATTTCAGCGTGTTAATTTAGGTATATTTGAAGGGAGAAAAGGTATTTCATATGACATATATAATTTGATAGATTTTGTAATAGCGGGTACTTTTTGTGCCGGCGTCCAAAATACAGGGATGTATCTTGAACATTATTTTGGAAAAAAACAATATAGGCTTATAATACCCTATTGTAATAAGAAAAATCCCTTTAATTATTTCTTAAAAGAATTATTTCAATTGAAAATATTCCTAGAGAAAAAAAGTAATATAAATATATCGAGAGAAAGATTGATTGAATCAATCAATATCTATAATAAACTTAAAGCTCTTTATCAAGAATTGGATAAGTTCAGATATATAGATCATCCCATAATTTCTATATATGAAATCCAAAATTTAATTCATCATCTGTATCTAAATGGTCCTATTTTAAATTCAGAAGTAATTAATAAATTCCTTGCTTTAATAAATAACAATGCATTACTCGAAAAGAAGGGAATTCGAATATTTTTAACCGGGAATGGCATACTTTATGAGGATGAGTTAGTATCTCTCATAGAAAATTGCGATTGTGTTATTGTTGGTGACGACATTTCTACGGGTTTTGAATTTTATTCGTCATTAGTAGAGGTTAATACTTCAGATCCGTTACTTGCTCTAGCAGAGCGATACTTGAAACGAAATTTATCAGGTAGAATGATCCCTGAATCTTATAGAATCAAGAAAATTGTTGAAATATGTAAAGAAAGAAAAATTAAGGGAATAATCAACAATTGTCTTAAGTTTTGCGATTCTTATTCTAATACTACAGATATCTTTAGAGAAGAAATGAAAAAACAAGGAATCCCTGTCCTAACTCTCGAACGTGATTTCTCTCAAAGTTCGATTGGACAAATAAAGACGAGGATCGAAGCTTTTTTAGAAATTCTAAGAGGTGAAGCTTAAAATATCAGTAAATTCTATTCAAGATTTTGCTATGCAATCAATCGTTGACATAGGGGTGCGATATATTAATGGGCTCAAAATAGTAAAATCCAATAGAAAAAAAGGGAAAAAGATAATAGCAGGTTTTATGCCACCTATGGAATTATGCTTTGCTTCAGAGCAAACTATACCATTTTGGTTACCTAGATTCACTGAATTTCCATTCCCAGGCATGATGAAGGGAATTTCAATAGTGAATAAACTTCGACAAATAACAACTGCTGTGAGAGCCTGGAACAAATTCCAAAGCTTTCTATCTAAAAAGAAATCATCAAGTTTGTCGGTAAATCTCACTAGATTTGCTAAACCATTCTTAAATTTGAATCAAATTTCAGAGGACGCCAATTACAACCCCAATTCTTGCATACAAATGCGCACCTGCTATGGGGCTTATTTAAAATACCAACAATATTTTGATTTGCTTATGGGGGGATTTGACGCAAATAATTGCCTATATTTTGCTAAATTTTATGAACGAATCGGAAGAAAAAAACCACTATTTTATTTTCAGAAGCCATACGGAGATAAAAACATCCCACATGCATTAGAGTTAGTTATTAAAGAATTAGAAGACTTCTTTAACATATTAGAAGATATCACAGGTGAATCTATTGATTTTAAAAAAACGAAAGAAAAAATGAAACTTGTAAATAATATTAAAAAAATCGCAGCACTACTTCTAAATCGATACTACAGAAGAGGATATGTTCCTCTCCATTGGCCGGCAAGCTTGTTAATTCATGGTG
Organism: Candidatus Hodarchaeota archaeon; assembly: GCA_048887145.1. Classification (GTDB taxonomy): domain Archaea; phylum Asgardarchaeota; class Lokiarchaeia; order Sigyniarchaeales; family SOKP01; genus SOKP01. Next base: position 11,808 of record JBHLKA010000045.1, on the reverse strand, counting down.
CATATGTGGATTATTTAAGTGATCTCAAATTTTTTCATGAAAAATTTCGGTTGCTAATCACAGAGATAGAGGCTAATATAAAAAAAGGAATGATACGAAACTATAAACAAGAGAATATTCCAAGGATCTTGTTTGTTGGCAGTCCGGGTTTTGATCCTATACTAGCCCAAGCTATTGAAAAACAGGGAGGTACCTTACTCCTGCTTGATGTTTTCCCAAATGAGCTACGCCATCAATTGATCGATTTAACTGGCGATTTCATCTTGAAGTACTCTTATTACTTATTAGGCAAGACAAATTTTAAAAAAGGGATAGAAGATTCAATTGAATTCTGGTTGAAACAAGCAAGATTAATTGATGCTGAGGGAATCCTTTTTAATGAAGTTTGGGGTTGCCGTTTCCTGGCACCATGTTTCAGACTTTTTAGAGATCGCGTCCGAGAAGAATTAGAAATTCCTGTACTTAGAATTAATTTTCATAATTTTAGTGAAAATATCGGGCAAATCTACACTCGAATTGAAGCTTTTATGGAACTTATTAAATAATAATTTTGGGTGAAATTTATAAACATTTAAATGTCTTAAAAGAGAATATAAAAACGATATATCCCTACCTTTTTAATTATTTTCCTTACGTTATATGGATTCAGAAAAAAGAAGAAAAATACTGAATTTAATAATTTTTTAAATTTCTTTTTCATAGGGGCATTTCTATAATCATAATATCCATCATAGTAGAAATTCTGGGAAGTTTGTTCTGCATTCAACATTTAATGAATTTATCAATATTTCAATATTATTCAGTCTGATAAAGAGTAGTCAAATTTTCTTTGTAAGTTATTTACAGCAGCCTTGAAATACCTAAAAAAGGAAATAAAAAAATTACCTTTATCTACTTTTTTGAATAAATTCCATAAATTAAATGGATTTAAATAAAAATTGAAATATGCTGAATATAATAATCTTTTAAATTCCCTATTCAGCCTTACAGTTTTAAAATCACGCCCTTCATAAGTTTTCAAATTAAATTCTTCAACAATAGGCGTCTTTGGTATTGGATAATATCTATTAATCAGGAATACATCTGGTTTTATTCTTTTAATAAATTTAAGAGTATTTTGTGCATTTTCTTTAGTTTCAAATGGAAATCCCATAATAAAGTATAAAATAAGGAAAAAATCCAATTCTTTAGACCATCTAGCAACTCTTTCAGTCTGTTTTAAAGTAAATCCCTTCTCAATTTTATTTAATATATAAGGATCACCACTTTCAGGTGCTAATACCATTAACCAAAAACCAGCATTTTTCATTTTTGATAACAAGATCTTATTGATTTTATCTACTCTTATACCATTCGGAGGAAATAAGGGTATCCCAATTTTTTCTTGAATTAATAAATCACAAATTTTCTCAGCTCTATTTTGATCCATAGTTAAATTATCATCCCAAAAAGCTAATTCTCCAATACCTAATTCGTTGACTTGCCATTTAATTTCTTTTATAACATTTTTTGGACTTCGTGCTCTCCAATCATAGCCATGAACTTCATGAAAACAAAATGTACAATTGCTAGGACAACCTCTTGAAGTAACAATTGATGACATTGGTTTTCCCTTTTGAAATGGATGAAAATATTTTCTAAGGTCCACTTGAGTTAGATCTGGAAATGGTAATTCATCTAAATTTTCAATACATGGCGCAGGATCTGTTAAAAAAACTCTACCATCCTTTCTGACCATTAAGCCATCCGCTTTATCTCCTTTATTAAGATAATTATAAAACGTATATTCCCCTTCTCCAATACAAACCGCATCAATGGCTTCATTTTCTAGAAATCTTCCTGGAACACAGGTCGGATATGGACCCCCAACTATAATCTTAATATCTCTATTGAAAGATTTAATATATCTAGCGAGATAATTAGTATTAAAAAAATTAGAAATATTACTGCTTAAACCAATTACATCTGGGTTATAATCAATAAGTTCATGAATCTTTTTTCTCCAATTGTTAATGATAGTAAAATCGTAATAATGGACATCTATTCCCTTTTGCTTTAGAAACGAAGTAATGTATAAACCTCCAAGAGGAGGATAATAAAAAAAGGGATCAACATCATTACCTGCGTAAATTATAGAAATCTTTCTTTTCATTTTGATCCTATTCTTTATTTATTTTATCTATATTTCCTTATGATAGATGGTAAATTCTTTATTAATTGTGGAATCATCTTGATCTGACTCATTTGTGACATACGTGAAGTGAAGAATCTCCAACCTCTTACCTTTATTGAGTTTCCAAACCGCTTGATCGGGTTATCAAAGAAATTAATCTCTTTATAAGCTTTAGCTAAGTAATATTTTAAATCACCAGAAGTTAAATATGGATATTTGATGATGGGAACGAGTTGGTTAAAATTGTGCCAATCTTTAGTGAGTAATAAATCTTCCTTCTGGACATGCTCCATCAACTTCGTCCCAGGATAACATGTTAACAGGGTAAATGTTAACATGTCAACGTCCAATGTTTTTGCGATCTTGATTGTAGATTCGAGATCTTTTTTAGTATCTTCAAGATCCGCACCTAAAATAACATTGCCTTGAATTATATAACCAAGATCATGAAGTATTTTAATAGCAGATCTGATATCCTTAACTTTGAATTGTTTATTGAGTTTTTTCAATGCTCGATCTGAAAAACTTTCGAATCCCAAAAACAGGAAAAGAAATCCTGCATCTGCCATTTTTTTGAAAACTTCAGGATATTTAACAACTGAGTCAACACGGACTTGAGTTTTTAAGAACATCTTAATGCCATTTTGGATTATTGCATCACATAATTCTACTACATATTTCGGATCTACCATAAAATTATCATCGACGATAAAAATAAGGCTAGCCCTATCTTTTATTTCACGTGAACGTAATTCTTTAATAATGTCAGGAATTGCACGACTCCGATATTTATGCCTATAGAATTTATGAATACAACAAAAACTGCAAGAATATGGACAGCCTCGACTGATTTCTATGCAGTCTAAAGGAAATCCAAAGAAGTTGTAGGATGCTTTTGCAGTTGAAGATCGAAATTTGCGAGTAGGTGCTCGAATTTGTTTCAAGTCCAACAATTCGCGATCGGGATTATGGATCTGCTGTCCATCTTGCTTGTATGACAATCCAAGGACCCCTACTGGGCTATTTTTTTGAATCAATTCCCTAAAAGTTCTTTCTCCTTCACCACGTACTACCATATCAACCGAATCGGATTCGAGCATTTCATTAGGCACAAGAGTTGGGTGCCACCCACCAATAATAGTCTTGGAGCCATGGATTTTTGCTAAACTGGCAATTTTATAGGTAACATAAGCTTGAAAACTATAGTTACAACTAATTCCAACATAATTCGGGCGAAATTTTTTGATTGCTTTTTCAACAACCATCAAATTTGCTGATTTTAAACGGTTGTCGATTAGGCGAACTTCTGCCAAGTCTTCAATATAAGCCGCTATATATTCCAACCCTAAAGGGGGAAAGATGTGGCCGTAATTCCATAATTTATAAGATCTAATTCCATAGTTTGGCATTATGAGAAGCACACGCATAAGATAACACACTAATCTAACTCGTCAGCATTTTAAAAATTTGACTATTATTTTTTTAGTATAAAATATTAATTTTTTTTCTTTTATTTCTTATGATTAAAAAGTTGACTAAATGATTATAAGAAGTATAAATTCACAACTTCTTACTTCTAATAATATTTCCAATAAAAAATCCTACAAATTTTATATATAGTAAAGCTATTGCAATACATATTTCTACGTTTTTCATAAACTTCGATACTGTCTCTGGCAACTCACTACTTCTTGTGCCTTTTCTACTTGAATACATTAATGGAAAATAATAATGAAAGTAGCGTGTGGTTGATAGTGTTTTAAGAAAATCTTTAAATCTCTCACCAGGAAAACCAAATAAATAATGGGTATAAACCATTGTATTAGGTGAGATCTTTTTTAACTTCTTAATAAAGTGAAAAATTTTTTCAAGATTATACTTTCGATTCATGAGAGTTAATATTTTCTGTGAACCACTCTGTATTGGTATATTAATATTGTCAATCTTGACTTTTCTAAATACATTTAATAATTCTTTCCCAAATTTTTCAATCCATTTTGGATATAAATAGTAAATACCTATTCCTATAGATGGAAATACCTTTCCGATTTGAAAAAGTAATTCGATAATGTTTGTTCCAATATCAATTCCGTAACTACCACAATCATCAGCAATAAGGATAATATTTTTTTCTTTTTGTTCTTCAATATGTTTTTTAATATCAAGTAATATCTCCTCAATAGGTCTTGAAATTATGCTTTTTTTTGCTATCTTAATAGCGCAGTAACTACAATTCCCCATACAACCTTCTCCGATCTTCACAAAAAAATTCCCTTCTCCGAGGTGTCTCTCTGCAATTTTGTTGAAAGGAAATGGAGACAAATTTAATCTAGTTAAAAAATGGGAGATAATCTTAAGAAATGACACGTAAGCGTTGAATGTTGCTATTCTTCTCACTTTCATTCCAGAATTTAAATATGTGAATACTTTATCATTAAAAAAAATGTTTTTTTGCTGGAATCTTTCCAAAGTAAAAAAATATTTATCTAAATCTTTTAGATTATCAATTATTATGACATCATCATATTTAGCAATTCTATCTCTATTAATTTTTGTCAAACATCCAATAACAATTAATTTAACCTTTTTCTTCAGACTAATAAAATATTTTATTACTAGTTCGGAAGATTCTTCAAACCAATTTATAAATCCACACGTATTCAAGATGATAAAATCCGCTTTAGATTCATCATTAACTATTCGATGATTATTTGATAACAAATAATGATAAATTTGACCACTTTGAACACAACTTGGTCTACAACCAACGTTTAATGAACTTAATAACACGTTATATATCATCTAGCTCACTTGCGTTTTGAAAATATCAATCTTTTTTTTAATACTTATATATTTATTTTTTACTTTTATGTCTTATGATTGAGAAGCTAGCATTTAAAAATACCTTTTAAAAATGCTCCAAAAGGAGGTGATTCTGTATTAAAACTATTTTTCTTGTTTATATCCATTATACTTTTCTAAAGAATAATAAGCCCTATCAAGATTCTCGAAAATCTGAACATCTACAGTTTTATCAAACAAAATGTCAGTTTCATTATGTTTATCATTAATTCTATTGAAAGTATATCTTAATTTTTCATTTGGGACAACCTTTATTCTTTCTATTATAGGAACATTGTTATCTTGTTTCTCTTTGAAAAAATTATGGATGACTAATATTTGCATTTCATTTGAATAATTAATAACTTGGATATGGATAGACCAATTGTCTTCTTTCCATGCATATTTAATAATATAATCATGATCTTTTTTTCTCTTTAAAAATTTAATTTGATGAGGTGTTTTGCATTTATCACATAGAGTTAAATCCTTATTCTTGATAATCGTCCTTTCACCCCTCCTACTCACTAATAGATTGGAACATTTAACACAATAACTATTTAACCCATCATCTATAAACACATTACCACTATAGACATATTCAAATCCCTTACTTTTAGCAATTTTTCTTGCTAGGTTAATGTCTGACAATGAAGTTCTGGGCAAATATGTTAATTTGTGACTTGGGTGAAATCTAGCAAAGTGTAAGGGAGTATTCGTGCCAAGATTTTCTTTTACCCAATCTAATAATTTAGAAAATTGTTCTTTATCATTATTTAAGGTCGGAATGACTAGATTACAAACCTCAATATGTTTATTAAGACTTTTAAGTGTTTTTCCCGCATTTAATACTGGTTCAAGTGATCCTCCGCAATATTTTCGATAAAAATCATTTTCTATAGATTTGATGGATATGCTGAAAATATCAACATACTTCGCTAAATCTCTTAAAGGGATTTCATTGATATAATGATTTGATTTAAATAGACTAACGATTCCATCCTTTTTTGCTAGCTTAGCAGTGTCAAGAACGAACTCAAACCAACTCATTGGGTCATTGAAGGTCCATGATATAATTTTTAAATCTAATTTTTTTGCTTTATTCACAATCTGTTCAGGAGTATAATGAGTAAAATAATCCCAGTTTATATCCTCCATATTTTTTATTTTACTATAGTGCCAAGCTTGACAAAAACAACAATCAAGATTACAGCTAATTGATCCAACAGCTAAGGCTTTTTCTCCTGGATAATAATGAAATATAGCATTAGTTTCAATGGGTTCTACAACCATATGGGTGGAAATGCCATAATTTAAATTGAATAATTGTCCATCTATATTCTTCCGTACTTTGCAAAAACCCGTATTATTTCTTTTTATATTACATTCATGAGGGCATAACACGCATTGGACTGTTTTTGACCGTAAATTTTTGAAATATTTCGATTTTTTTATCGCCTTTTTGATATAGTCTGTTGAAGTCTTAATTTTTGGAACTAATGTTTCTTTCATTATTCTTATTTTAATTGATTCTCTTGTATTATCGATTTAATTTTATATCTTATCAACTTTATGTTTAATACATGAAGGAATAAAATATAAAGAAATAAAAAATATTTATCTAAAAATCTATTCTAAATTTAGTTCTGGAGGGAGATGAATAGCAACCTCACATGTATTATCTTCTCTAAGAAGCGATTTTAATATTTTAATTTTTACTGGTTTTCTAAGTATTCCTTCCCACTGTTGCCGATACCAGCCAGTACCACAATAACAAAAAGTTGGAGAGATACCTTTATCCAAGTTCTCATTAATAAATCGACAATGACAGTAATTTTTTTTCTTTTCTTCTAAAGTTTCAGCTTTTTCATATCCTTCTGGATTCGCAGGGATCTTAGTTATATATATTATATTCCCTTTACGTATTGGATTTTCATACCAAGCATAATCTCTTTGCATTTTCTTTATAACTTCATCAATATCTCCAGTTTTTTCATAAATATTCTTCAAATTCTCAATGCGTTTCGGAGAGAATTCATGAGCACAACGAGATACGATTTCATATTTCTGATCCTCACTAACAACCTTATCTAATCGATCCAATGTGTCTTTTAACCATAAAGTTCGATCTTCACGGGAAGATTCTACTGTAAATAATAATTCTTTCTCTTTCATGATTTCATTTCTAAAGTTTTTCCCTAGAACTTTATCGATGCTTCTTTCTAGTCTATTTGCCCATTTATGCAAGTTATGCTGAATTTCTATTCGATTCTCTTTTGGACTTTTTTGATTATACCTATGATAAACAAGTCGCAACCATGCAGTACCAGAAACCATATGCTTATCTGTATAATTATGTATTTTTTGATATGTTTCTCCCAATGAATCAGAAGTCCCCTGATGCATTATAGATAACACTTCAATACTCTCAAGGTATTTAGTATTTATTCCCTTAAGTTCCTTTTCTCCTTCAAGCGGAAAACAAATATCTATATCTTTTCCTCCCTCACTATAAACACCATAATCAATAACCGCAATAGCAGGACCTGAGACGTGATCCTTAATCATTTCATAAAATTCATCAATTTTGTCTGGAATATCTGGTATTTCTCCTTTAAAGTTAATATATCCTACAAATAAGTTATCAATTTTTTTATATTCGATCCCTAATTCTTTTAGCGTCATTTTTTATTAGTTTAAGCATTTAGTAAAGAGTTTGAATCTAAGAAAACTAATAAAATTTCTTAAAAGAATTATTCTTAAAGATTTCCATAATATAACTCTGTATCATATTCTAGTCTTATAAGCCCATCATGCTGGTATTTATTAAAAATATTTTCTAATTCTTTTATCATATCCTCATATTCGGGGTTATCTTCAAGGGGAATATAAGAAGCTGACAATAATCGCCCCTTTAAACCTTCAAAATCAAAATCTTGATAGTTATAAAACACTTCTTTTTCATATTTAAAGAATTTATTGATATCCGCCTCATCTTTACGTGTAAATTTATAATCTTTACCGTATTTTAGGATAAATTTCTCATATTCACTTGAAAATCCATTACCTGATTTCTTGCGATTATTCCAAATTAATACGACATATCCTTCTTGTTTAAGTATTCTTTTAAATTCTTTTTGTGTTTGTTTGATATCAAACCAGTGGAATGCTTGACCAACAGTTATTATATCGATGTTTTTTACCTTTAATTTTGTATCTTCAGCTGAACCGTCAATACTTATGAAATTATAATAAGTTTCTAATAGCTTTTCAGCAGCTTTTCTCATATCGGCATTTGGTTCAATCCCATATACAATATTTCCGTTTTGCAAGAATACTTCACTTAAAATACCTGTCCCTGAACCTATGTCCGCTATAATTGAATTATCTTTCAATATATCTATTTCCTTTAAATATTTTACAATTTCAGGAGGATAATTAGGGCGATATTTAATATAATTTTCTACTCGAGAAGAAAATCTCTTCTTAGGATCTAATTTGAATTTTTTCTTTAACATACAATTCAAATAAAAAAATGTAAAAAGTAAAAAAAAGTTAATTTAACCATTAATTGGCATGTTTCTGTTTAATTAATGTTAGTTTCCCACCAGCCTTTAACTCCTCAATTTCAGTTTGACTAAGAGAATGAGTTAATGGAATTTCAATATTTTTTGTTAAGTCCTTTAAAATTACATTTCCTGTTTCTAAAGTTGTAAGATCAATTTCAAAATAATCTCCTTTTTCTGTTTTATTATAGTCTTCCTTGTTAACAAACGTTAAAGGAACAATACCAAAATTAATAAGATTTGCTAAGTGAATACGAGCAAAAGATTTAACGATTACTGCTTTTATTCCTAAATATTTAGGTCCAATTGCAGCATGTTCCCTACTGGAGCCTTGACCATAATTATCTCCTCCGACTATAAATCCCCCTCCTTTTTCTAAAGATATGTCGTGAAATTTTTCATCAATTACACTGAATACAAATTTACTGATTTCAGGGATATTAGATCTTAAGGGAAGGATTTTTGCACCTGCTGGCATTATATGGTCAGTAGTAATGTCATCCTCAACTTTAAGTAAAACTTCTCCCACCAACTTTTCTGGTATTGGATTAAACTCTGGTAACGGTTTAATATTTGGCCCTCTTACTATTTCTATCTTTTTTGCCTCTTCTAGAGGTATAGGTGGAATAATCATATTATCATTAACCATTAATTTCTTGGGCATATCAATTTGGGGTAATTTACCAAATTTACGTGGGTCTACGATAGTACCTTCTATTGCAGCCATAGCAGCAGTTTCAGGACTAACTAAATATACATTTGCACTTTTAGTACCAGATCTACCCAAAAAATTCCTATTAAATGTTCTCAAGGATACTGCGTCTGTTTTTGGAGCTAATCCCATTCCAATACAAGGTCCACAAGCATTTTCTAAAATACGTGCACCAGCTCCTACTAAGTAAGCCATCTCTCCTGAATGAATCATATGGTCCACTACTTGTCGAGAACCTGGAGAAACTGTTAGGACAGTATGTTTGCTGATTGTTTTTCCTTTTAACATATTAGCCGCAATTTTAAGATCCCTTAGAGAGGAGTTCGTGCAACTACCGATACATACTTGATCGACCTTTAATCCTTCAAATTCTTTTACGGTTTTAACATTTCCAGGACTGTGTGGTTCAGCAATAAGGGGTTCTAACTCACTTAAATTTATCTCAATTACTTCATCATACTGAGCATCTTCATCAGGTTCTAAGCTTACCCATTGATCTCCACGTTCTTGTGATTCTAAAAACTGTTTCGTAATTTCATCAGAAGGAAATATTGAAGTTGTGGCCCCAGTTTCTGTACCCATATTAGTAATAGTCCCTCTTTCAGGAACCGATAATGTTTTAACTCCTGGACCCGTATATTCTAAAACTTTATTAACAGCTCCTTTAACACCAATTCTTCTTAAAACTTCCAATATAACGTCTTTTGCAGAAATAAAGTCTTGTAAATACCCTGTTAGATAAACTTTAACTACTTTTGGCATTTTTAAGCGAAATGATTCACCTGCCATTGCTGCTGCTACATCTAAACCACCAGCACCAATAGCAATCATTCCAACACCTCCACCTGTAGGCGTATGCGAATCTGAACCAAGTAGAGTTTTTCCAGGTCTAGCAAATCTTTCTAAATGTAATTGATGACATATACCATTTCCTGGTCTCGAAAAATAGAGTCCATATCTCGCTGCTATACTCTGAAGGTATCTATGATCATCTGGATTTTTAAAATCTGTTTGTAAAGTATTATGATCTACATAGCTTACAGATAATTCAGTTTGAACGCGATCTACACCCATAGCTTCAAATTGAAGGTAAGCCATAGTACCTGTAGCATCTTGAGTAAGAGTTTGATCGATTTTTATAGCTATATCTGTATCTTTTTCTAAAGTGCCTTCTAATAAATGCTGTTCTAAAACTTTTTCAGTTAGGGTCTTTCCCATTGATACTAACCTTTTAAGCTGTAAATTATTAATATTTCAATGTTTTAGTAATGATAGTGAAACCCTTTATATTAAATTAGTTAATTATAAGAATTTGAGAAATAACTTGAGCTATGAATTCCCATTTACTTCCCCTATCTATTAATAAAAATAAAGTGATTAATGTTTGTTTATTAAATGAATTTTCATTTTCGAACTGCCCAGAAATAAGTTCCCTTATCTTTTATGAACTCTGTTCTATTAAAAGGTGTAGAATCAACAAATTCTTTAAAAGATTTCTCATCGTAAAAACCAGCAAAATCAGCTTCAAGAAACTTATGCATGACATCAAAAAGTTGGAATTCTTCTGGTGGATCAAAAGTTCCGTGAATCATACTCTCTGCAACAAGTAAAATTCCATCATCTTTCAATAAAGTATAGAGATCTTTGAAAACACTCAATCGATAAGCTTTATCTTTTTCCATCTCATGAAGCACTTGATTTAGTAATATCAGATTAAACTTCGTTTCTGATTGTTTAGTATATTTATCAATTGGAATTTCAAGAATTTCAACTCTATCACTCCAATTATTTTCTTCTACCAACCTTTGAGCAGCTGATATCCCTCGAGAATCAATATCAATCCCTACGAATTTCGCTTTCTTATACTTTTTTGCCCAAATTGCTAGATTATAACCATAACCGCATCCAACCGATAGAATTGAAGATTCTTTTCGTAAGTTTCTACAAAAATCCTTGAAATTCTTAGCAAATAGCCTCTCAATCAATGATCCAACCCTAGAACTCATCTTTTGCGTAGCTCTAATTACTTCTTCAGGATATTCATCATAGAATTCAGTAGTAGATAACTTTCCTACTCCTTTAATATATTCAAGTATTGAATCTTGATATGGCGCAAGATAATAAAATGCTCCCATAGTGTCTCCAATATAAAACATATGATTACGATCAATTAATAAATTATATACATGCGGCGCAGTTTTTATTTCTCTTTCAATTGTGGCACTGATTTCGAAAAGACCACATTCGAGACCTAAATGAACCCAAGCATCTACATAATTTAGATTTAAATTGAGTTTTTCAGAAATTTCTTCTATTGTAAAAATCACTGAAGATATGGTAGTCGTTTCAGATAAGGAATTAGCTTTTTTGTAAAGATAATCGATAATACCAAGCCGTAGACCAAGACCATATGTTAATATTGTATTAAATCCATAAAAACCTTTTATTAAAAATTTCTTCATCTGTTCACTTATTGTGATTTCTTTTTCATTTTGAGACGTATTAGTTTCACCCAA
>JBHLKA010000044.1:0-18373 GCA_048887145.1 Candidatus Hodarchaeota archaeon | reverse complement strand
CTACTTAGAAAATATTAAGAGTAATTTGGGTAGTATAAAAAATCAATTACATCAATTATTAGCTAATTCATTAAAGAGAGTATTTGAGGATAATAGTCTAATTGAAGTAGAAACTATTTTTAAAGCAATTAAAGATACAAGAAAAGATATTCAAGAAGAAACTATAATTCAAAAGCAGGAAGTTGGAGATATTGTTCAAGGAATGGAAAATCTTAGAGTTATGGAGAAGGTTTTAAAGGATTTATACCAGACGATAAAAGGAATTACTCAAACTCAATTTGGAAATTTAATAAAGATAATCTCAAGTATTAAAGATGAGATTAATGAAAATATTGGAACTTTAGAGCTCAAAAAACATGAGAAAAGTATAAAACAGGTTATAGAGGATTCATTCAAAAAAAATTTAGATAGATTAACATCCCAGTTCACTTTAAATTTGCACGAACTTATAGAAGGAGAAGTTAAGAAAACGATAGAATCTTTAAACAATATTATTGAATCCAGTTTTCAATTCAGAGATGATTTCAAAATGTTATTACTAAATACTATAAATAATTTTGAGTTAAAATTGACATCTATTTTTGATTTACTAAAAAATAAAAACGAGTCTCTATCCAATGATTTAGAAGAGTTTCAAGAGACTATACTTAATAATTTAGAGAATATTATAAAAAATTCCGTTGATTCAATTGCAGCTTTAAATGATCCAATAAGTAATGTTATGGAAACTTATAGGAACTTTATAACACCAGAAAAAATAAAAATAGAAAATATATGGATTGTTAATAGCATCTTAAAAGTCGATGAAGAAATCATAAATTTAATTAAAAGATCTAAAGAAAAATTAGTTTTTATTGTTCCAAATTTAGAGGGCCATTTAATTGATCAGCAATTTAAGGCTGCATCCAGTAATCTCAAAATAAAAATCGCTTCCTCAGAAGCTCAAACAAATACTAGTGCTAAACAACTAAAAGCAATTAAAAATCTTGATTATAGGACTCTTAAGAACGAAAACCTTTTTATTTTAAAATCGGATAATGATTATTTAGTTATAGGTATCGCAATCGAAACAAGAAATAAATTAAATGATTTTATTGGTTTTAGTACAAATTATAAGCCTATTATCCAGTTAATGGACCCTACTATAGATTCAATCTGGCATAAAGCAACTTCAGATTTACGTCAAGCTCCAAAATCAATAGGTATAAGTACTTCAATGAGTAGAGGAGAAAAATCATTTGATCTTAATATTCCAATTCAAGAACTTACTTCAACACCAATAAAATTACCAACTACCCAAATCAAGAACAAACGCAGTACAATTCAACCATCACGGCAAGAAATCCCTCCTCCTACAACAGGTATAAATTTATCTCAACAAATAGAACAACATTCAGACTTTATGGCAAAAATGCAACCAAAAGCGGGAGATGAAGCTGGATTTTTAATAAATAATGCATTTAACACATTAATTCAAAAATTAGGGACCCTTAGAGGTGAGGAATTTAGTGAAGAGCTGCAAAAAGTCGCTGACTTAATTTTAGAAAATAAGGGTTTTTCAGTCACCTTACATAAATTACGAAGTACGATAAATCAATATAAAGAGCAGATAAAACTCTTGACCCCAGAAGATGTAAGGCAAATTATTGAAAAAATTGAAGAATGGAAAAGCCATATTTTATAATTAATAAATATTCAATAATTTAATGCCTACTATCTTATAAAAAATTAAGAGGATTTCTTCTTCCTGAAAATATTTAAAAATAATCTAAGTAAAATATACCCTACTAAGCTAAAGAAAGAAATTGTGAAGAATAAAGCTACTATTATTGAAACTATAAAATTTGGATTTGAAATTCCAATTATTCCAAAAATTGGGCAAAGTGGAGCAATTAGGATAAAAAGGACATAAATAGATTTTCCCTTCTCCCCAAATGTAATATGTACAGTAATATTAAACCATCCAACTAAAATCATGAAAAACGGTGTTGCATAATAAACAATTTCCAGAAAAGGAACCCCCATTCCTCCCATTGCAGAGGTATAAAAATAATTAGCATAAAAATAGGTAATTATTAATAGGGCACTAGCAGGTGTGGGAACTCCTGTAAATCCTGCATCAGTAGATATATTAAATCTTGCTAATCTTAACATAGAACCTAAGGCAAAAAGAATACAACCAATTAATAAAAAATAATCATAAAAACTTCCAGTTTTAAAAGCTTGAAATGTTAAAATAGCAGGACAAACACCAAATGTTAGGGAATCGCTTAAGGAATCAAGTTCCCTTCCCATCTCATTAACAGTACCTGTTTTTCGAGCAATATAACCATCAATTAAATCGGTACCTATTGCAATAGAAATAAAGAAAAATCCAAAAGAAATAGCATCACGTGTACCTATACAAGCTGAAATAAGAGAAATCAATCCTAGAGTTGTTCCAATCAGAGTAATATAATCCTTTAGCTTTAATAAGCGTGGTATGGTAGACATGAAATCACAAAATAAATTCCTATTATAGTAATTTAAAGCTAATTTCTATTTTAAAATTTCCTTAACTCATAAATAAAGGTTTATAGATCCTCATTAAATTTATTAAATTATATTACTTCTTTTTGATTAATCAGAAGAACTCTATTTGGTAAAAATGTATTGCTCTCAATGTGGTATGAAAATAAAAGATGCAAATCAGAAATATTGTGAAGAGTGTGGAAGTGAATTAAAGAAAAAATTAGAAAGTAAGGAACCTGAATCAAAAACAGTAAGCTCTACCCCTAAATCAGAGCGATATGAAGAGGGTGGCCTATTTGATCTAGATCGGTCTTATTACTTAATCAAAGAACGGATGTGGGACATGGGATTTGGTGACATACTGGATGAGAAGGGAAGTTTAATTGGTAAGATGAATAGGATTATTTTCAGTATTAGACGGAGAGTCGAACTTCAGGAAGTTGATGGAACAGTTGTTGCTACAATTCATAGCAAACTTATTTCGGCTCGAGGAGCACAAGATTTAAAAGATCCTGCAGGAAATATGATTGCAAGGATAAAAAGGAAGATACTGACATTCTTTAAGCATAAATTCTATTTGGAGTCACCAGATGGCACAAGATGGTATGAAGCTATCGGAAATTTCATGGGATGGTCATTTAAGGTTTATGAAGTTGCTACAAATAAGTTAATTGCTGAAATTGAAAAAGCAGATAGGTGGCGGGATGTATTTCTAAGAGGTATGTTTGATTTTGCAGATACTTATGCATTAAAAATATTGGATAATGAGACAGATAGAAGAATATTATTAGGATTTGTATTATCTATAGATAATGTTTTGCATGATACAGCTGGGATGGGCCCAGGTTTCAGACCTGGTCCGGTTTGGCGTGGACCTTATCGCAGGGGAAGATTTCCTGGACCACTCTAAAATTCTTTAATATTATTCAGAAAAAGAAAAGAATAAATAACTTTTAATATATTTAATTAGAAATACTTCAATAAAGTCATTAAGGATAAAGTATCCATTAAATAATGAATAATAATGATATCGCTATAAATCCAATTTAATCGATTAAATAAATTTTTATTTAGGTAATTTTATATTTTGGTAAATTGAACAAACTAATTAATTATTCTATTTCATATTTTCGTATTAAAGTATTATTTGTATTTTAGAATTTGGTAATAAGCTATGGCAGAAGCATACGAAGAGTTCATTGTATTCGAATTAGAGAATACAGGAGAGCGCAGAAAACTTAAAATAAATCAAGAAGAACTTCAGGATCATTTAAATCCCGAGCAAGTGCTTATTATTGTCCGCGAAGATTTAAGAAGAATATATATTTGGAAAGGTTCCAAATCTCCTGTAAGAAAACGTTTTATTAGTTCAAAAGTTGCCCAAGAATTGCAGAAAGACCTTATGAGTGACCCACGTTATCATAGATGTAAAATAGTATCAATTGATCAAGGAGATGAATTATCAGAATTTCTTAATGCTTTTCGCTTAGAATCGATGGTAGTTAAAGAACGATTACCAGATATGCATTATATCAGGAATTTTGAAAGGGATATTAGAAAAGAAGCTAAACGTCTTGCTGAAGAGACACCAGAATTTACAGATATGGGTGAAGATATTGTCATTTCTTCCTTTGCTACGAGCGTTCCAGGAGGAAAACTTAAATCCTCTAAAATTATAAACCCATCCTTAATTAAAAGAACAATCGGATTTTCAGAACAAGAAAAAGAAAAAATTAAAGAGAAAATTTTAAAATTAGAAATACCTGAAAACTATGAGAGACAAAACTTAATTTTAGGACACACGCTTTATGGAGCAGTCTCAAAAGTGACAGAGGTATTTGGGAAAAATGTGGTTGATATTGTATGGGAAGAAGTTAAAAAGTTGCCTAAGGGTATTATGGTATTAGATAATAATACATTTAGAGTATATTTTGATGATAAAAAAGGGATAGTAGAAGCTATTGAGGTATTAAAGGAAAAAGAAGCTCCAAAACGAGACCTAAGTCAAACAACTTGACAAAATGAGGAATAAATTAACTTATTTTAAAAAGAACATAATTATAGAGAAATTATAAGCTATAGAAATCATTATCTTCAGGTTCAATTTCCTTAAGAGGGTGTTCTTCTGGTTCTTCCGCTTCGAGTTTTTCTATTTCAGGTTCTTCAGCTTTAGGTTCTTCAATTT
Organism: Candidatus Hodarchaeota archaeon; assembly: GCA_048887145.1. Lineage (GTDB taxonomy): Archaea > Asgardarchaeota > Lokiarchaeia > Sigyniarchaeales > SOKP01 > SOKP01. Next base: position 13,677 of record JBHLKA010000044.1, on the reverse strand, counting down.
CAGGTTCTTCAGCTTCAGATTCTTCAATTTCAGGTTCTTCAGCTTCAAATTCTATTATTTCAGGTTCTTCTTCGGGCTCTTCTTTTTCAGGAATTGATTCGTATTTGATTTCTGGCTCTATCTTTTTTTCATATTCTACTCTTTTCTCGAGCTGTTCTTTAGGTTTATTCATCTTTTTTATTTTTTTTAATCCTTCTATTGCCTCTTTTCTAACAATAGGGCTTCTATCTTTTAGGGCTTTAGTTAATATATCAATAGAAATAGGATTATGTTTATTTCCAATCTCATCCGCAGCCTCTTTTCTTACTAAAGCATCAACATCGTTTAAGAGAATATAAGTTAAGATACCAAGTACCTCAGATTCTCCTAAATCTCCAATTGTATCAACAGCATCTCTTCGAACATCTGCATTTGGATCTGTCAAGGCTGTTTTTGCTAACTCTATTAAAGTTCTATCTGAATCCCCTAAAGGGATAATACTACTTAAATCGACTCCACAGAATTTACAAAAATTATGATTAATTTTAATCACTTTACCACATACAGGGCAAATACGGTTAATTTCAAAATTAATAGGGGTATCATTTGGTTTCACAGCTTTTGGCGTATTTGTAGGTGGATTTCTTATTCTATAAGGATTTTCTCTTGGAGGGGGATTATAATTTCTACCCATTTTTTATTCTCTCACTTTTAATGAATATCTTTATCTTCTTTTAACTTATGATATATATGAATTATACACTTAATTAAGTTATTGTAGTCCAATGTTTATTTGAAAATCTAACAAAATAAAAAATAAAGAGTGAAAAAATTATATAAATATGCTTTTTTATGCAACAGTTATATCTTTACATAAATACACATCTTGAACTGCATTTAAGATTTTTATTCCTTCTTGGGTTGGTTTTTTGAATGCTTTTCTGCCCAGGATAAGTCCCATACCACCAGAACGTTTATTAATAACAGCCGCTCTGACAGCATCTTGAAGATCACTCCCCCCTGATTCACCGCCAGAATTGATTAATCCTACTCGTCCCATATAACAATTAGCAATTTGATATCGATTCCACTCTAAAGGATGATCTTTAGCTAGTTTTTCATACACAAGTTTATCAGTTTTACCAAAATTAAGATCAAGAAAACCTCTACTTGTAGTAGATATTTTTTGTTTTATAATATCAGCTTCAATTGTAACACCAATATGATTTGCTTGTGCTTCTAAATCATTTGCAGTATGGTAATCTTTTCCATCTTTAACAAATTCTTCTTTGTTTCTTAAATAGCACCATAAAACACATACTAATCCGAGTTCATGTGCATATCTAAATGCTTCACTGATCTCTTGGATTTGTCGGCGTGATTCAAGTGAGCCAAAGTAAATTGTAGCACCGACAGCCGCAGCTCCCATTGTCCATGCTTGATCTACATTAGCAAATAACGTTTGATCTGAAATTTCTGGTTTTGTTAACAATTCATTATGATTTATTTTTACTATGAAGGGGATCTTTCGGGCATATTTTCGACTCATAATACCTAAAACTCCAAGAGTGGAAGCTATAGCATTGCACCCTCCATTAATGGCTAGCTTTATAATATTCTCTGGATCAAAATAAGAAGGGTTTATGGCAAAACTAGCTGAAGCACTATGTTCAATACCTTGATCAACTGGTAAGACGGAGATATACCCTGTTCCTGCTAATCTACCTCGTTGATTCAATAAACGTTCCATATTTCCTAGTACAATATTATTGCGATCAGAATGCTCCCATACTCTTTCAATGAAATCTGGACCAGGGGTATAAATCATATTCTTTGGAATCCCAGTACAAATATAACTCATTAAATCATCTGCTTCTGGTCCAAGTAAACCTTTTATTTCGTCAAAATTCATTATAATATCATCTGACTAACTTTTTTTAAATTTAAATTGATTTTTATGAATTAAAGTCTAAAAGTTTTTCTTAATTGATAATTTTTATCATACGTGCCAGATGATTATAAAAATTCTGATAGAGTAGAAGAGATATGTAAAACTCTAGATGGAAATAGATATTATCATGATCTCTATTTGAAGGCTGTTAATCATCCAATCAGAAGAGAAATTCTTAAGATCATAAATAAAACGAATAATATTTCAAGAAGTAAATTGTTTGAAATATTAACAGAAAATCAAGTAATAAATGATTTATCTGTTCTTGATTATAACATGACTTTTTTAATAAAGGCATTATGTATTGAAAAAGAAGTAAGAAATGAAGAAGTATTTTATAGTATTACACAATCTGGAAAAGTTATCGAATATCTAAAGTAAATTATTTTTGAATTCTATAATTCTTCTAAATATTTTTTATAGCAATTACAACAAGGGATTCCAAAATTTAAATTTAAATAACTAAGCTTAGAATCATAATTGTTCATGATACGGACAAGTATGTCTCTAATATTGTCCATTTTTTCATTAAAGTAGAATTTCTTTAAATTAGAATAGTGATTAGTCTTTTTACATATCGGACATATAGAGTAATATTCGATAAAGTTAAAAAATAATTCTTTCTCTTCTTTATTTAAAGACTCTAACTTTAAATCTGGATTATTAATAATGATTTCTCTTAAATGATTTAATTCCTCAAGCATTTCATCCCGTAAAAGATTTGAGCGTCTTAAAGGAGACTTTATAGATTTTTTTGTTTTGATATAATCGAAATCATCTAAATATTCTAAAGCTTCATTGAAGAATATTAAATTGTTCTTTCTTAGTTTTTTAATTTTATCTTCAGTCATTCTATCAGATAATCATAAGTTAGTAGTTATTACATATCTAGTATAGTTTCATTTTAAAATATATATTACAACCAACTTAACTTTTTTCTTTAAAAAAATGTGATAATTCTATTTTAAAAAAAGTGAAAGCTTTTTTCCTTTCGAGAAAAAATATCTTCTTTTTTGGTATCCTTCAGTCTTCTGATATCCATTACTTTTGAAGACGCAAAATATTCAAAATCAAAGTCTACCTCATCACCACTTTCCCTGCCAGGGATTGGCATTAATCGCGCAGTTAAAGGTTTATCGAATTTAACTGAAATAGTAGAGAGGTCCAGTAAAATATAAAATAACTCTTTTTGAGTAATATTTCCAGGTAAAGGAACACAGTCAAGACCTGTTCCACAGATCGTTGCATATAAGAGAAGAGTATCTAAATCCAATTTATTTTCTGAGAGACTTTGAGAAATAGCAAAATCTTCTAAAACAGAGGGCATAAAACCAGAAAAGCCTATAACTTTTTCTTTTCTTGGAATTGCATTTTTAATCAATGCAACTCCAATTAATGAGCCATGAGATCCAAAATATTCATATCCTAGTTTTTCAAAAGCAGTACCTATACTTTTTTCAATGGTTGGATAAGGTGCTGGAGAAAAATCAATTCCATGAAATTCAATATTATATTTTTTTGGGATTTCCTCACAAATTACTGTGAGATCGTTGTAAATTTCGTTGAACTTCCTTCTGAGATTCATTTGAGCATCTTCTAATGTTTTAGAATTCTCGAAAACAGTAACTACTTCATCTGCCATTTCAAGAGCAAGTCCAAATGAGGGTCTTTCAGCGAGATGATATGCTGCAGGAAAGAACGGAGTATCTGGAGTGACATTAGAACTTACACAGAATTTTAAGTTATTAAAAGGATCAGGCTCAGAGAGATCTTTTATAATTTTAGCGGCAGATCTTATGGCAGATAAATTGATTCCATGATCTCTTGAGGCAACCTGTAATGAAGTAAAAATTTTTTCCTTTCGTTTAACAAATTGAGGGACTTCATTTAAGAAGAGTTTTTCATACACTCCATATTTTTGTATTTGAATATCAGCAAGAACAGTACAAGCTGCAAAGTAATCAATTTCATATTCTTTTATTAATCTCTCAATTATACTTAATTGATTATGAATTCGTGTTAATGTTTCATTTAAATTTTTTTCATAAACTTGTTGTTCATATGATAAAATTGGCTGGGAGCATAAGCGCTTAGTTTGAACTTCAATATTAACATCATTAAATTTCTTAATTAATTCATTGTTAAGTGAGTAAAACGCTTCAAGTTTTGCTTCTAAGATATTTTCTAATACTTTATCTTCAGCTAGAAAAGGAATTTTTTGACCAATCGTAATTGCTCGAATCTTCATTAGTACTAATTTAATAAAATGAAATTATTTATTTTTAACTGATGTAATTATAAAGAACACTAATTTATAAGATTTATAGGATTAAAAATAATACTTTTATAGCTCGTCCAGTTTAGCTTTTTCTTTAATTGGTTCCTCTTTTATTATTGGTTTTATAAATTCTCCAGGTTTTATTGGTCCTAATTCTTCTAATTCCTTTTTAAAATCTGTTATGACATGAGCAAATTTTTCACCCTCGCCAGCAGATATACTGGTGATTTTAACACGTTTCTCATTAATACCTGTTTGACCTAGCATCTCTTTAATACTGCTATATCGAGTTTTTGATTTAAGAAAACCTGTATCATAATGACAATCTTGTTCGTAGCATCCAGCAATTAATACTCCATCGGCACCCAAAAAGAAACTCTCAAAAACTAAAGCAGGATCTAACATTGCAGTACACATAACATGAATTACACGTATATTTGAGGGGTATATTATTTTACTTGTTCCAGCGAGATCTGCCCCAATATAGGAACACCAATTACATAAAAAGGCTATTATTAAGGGATAAGCACTTTTTTCTTTACTTAAAACCGTTCTTATCTGGGTAGATATCTGGCTTTTCTTAAAACCCGGAATATAGAGAGCATCACTATGACACATTGCTGCACATGCACCACAACCCGAACAATTAGCTTGAATAAGTTTTAATTCGTTTCCTTCTATTTTAATAGCATTGTATACACAAATCTGTTCGCATAATCTGCATAAATCGCAATTTTCAATATTAAAATAGACTATATGAGGGTCAAGTTCTACATTACCTTTTGAAATTAAGGCAATTGCTTTTGCAGCAGCGCTTTCTGCTTGTGCAATACTATTTGGAATATCTTTTGGACCTTGAATTGCTCCAGCTAAATAGATTCCATTTACCGATGTTTCAGATGGTTTAATTTTTAAATGTTTCTCAAGTAAAAAACCATAAGGATCCTGCGAAATGTTTAAAATTTTACTTATTTTATCAGTTCCATCTGCAGGTTCCATTCCTACTGCTAAAACAATTAGATCGGTTTCATTTTCAAATAGCTTTCCTTCAATTACATCTTCGCCTCGTATCAGCAACTTACCTTCTTTTGAGAGATCACCTTTTAAGATAGCAGATATATTACTCTTAATAAATCTAATCCCAAATTCTTCACGTGCTCTATTGTAAAATTCTTCACAATTTTTTCCAACGGCTCTTATATCATTATAGTAAACAGATACTTTAGTCTCTGGGTGTTCTTTTTTCAATAAAATTGCTTCCTTTATAGCTAGATTACAACAAACTTGACTACAATAATCATGATGAATAACTTGGTTTCGTGATCCAACACATAATACAAATGATACTTTACTTGGAGTTTTTCCTGTAGATGGTCTTACAACTTTACCTCGTGTAGGTCCATCATTATTAAGTAAACGTTCCATTTGCATCGTCGTAATCACATCCGCATATTTGTCATAATTAAGTTCTCCAAGTATGCTGGGGTCAAATGTTTTGAAGCCTGTTGCTACAATAACGGATCCAACTTTTATTGTTAATTCCTTTTCTTTTTGGTCAAAATCAATAGCATCTCTATCACACGCTTGAGCACATACTTTACATCCTATACAGTATTCTTCTAAAATATTTGGATATAGCGGTATTGCTTGTGGATATGAAATATCAATTGCTTTTCTCGGGAAAAATGTATCTTTTACGTCGATTGGACAAACTTCCCTACAAATATCAATACAACCTACACAATTTTCCTCAACAATAAAACGAGGCTTTTTAGTGATGACTACATCAAAATTTCCTACATAACCTTCCACTTTCTTTATTTCTGAATAAGTATATAGCTCGATATTAGGATGATCATTTACCTCACTCATTAAAGGTCCTAAAATACAAATACTACAGTCCAAAGTTGGAAAGGTTTTATCAAAAAGAGCCATATGACCACCTATAGTTAAATCTCTCTCCACTAAGTAAACTTTATATCCTGCATCCGCAATAACTAAGGCTGCTTTTATTCCTGCAATCCCGCCTCCTATTATTAAAGTAGATGGTGTAATCTTCGAATATTGAATCTCTAACGGCTCTAAAAGCTTTACATGCTCAATCGCCATATTTATTTGATCTATTGCTTTTCTAGTTGCCTTTTCAGGCTCATTACTATGCACCCAAGAATTTTGCTCCCGGATGTTTGCAAAAGAAATAAGAAATCGATTTATACCTGCCTTTTCAATTGTTTTTCTGAATAATAATCCATGTAATTTAAATGAACAAGCAGCAATTACAACTCGATCAACCTTATTCTCCTTTATTTCTTCAATAATCTTGTTTAATCCTAACTCAGAACATAAATATTGATCCCCAATTACATATACATCTGGAAATTTACTGAAATAGTCAATTAACTTGTTATTATCAATAACTCCACTAATATTTTTACCACAATCACATACAAATAATCCAATTTTCAATTTAGAACCACTTAATCCTGATGAATTTACGCAAACTTATGATTAATATAAAAATAAGTATCTATTAATTATTGCTAATTAGTAATGTAAGATAATTTTAACTTTTCCCAATTATAAAGAAATTAGAGAGAGTACTTATTATTTATTAAGGTCTTTTTTAGCATTTTCAATCATTTCTTTAGGAAGAAAAGGATACACCTTTGCTATCTCAAAATTATGTTTTTTCATTTCTAAAAAATATTCCTTTTCTATTTTATATTCTTTTCGTGCCCATTCTAAGATTTCACTTCTCGTATAAAATTTTCCTTTTAATAATCGTAATCCTGGACATTTTTTTGAATATCTTACTAGATTCTTTTTGTTGGTCACCATCATTTTCCAAAATGGGAAACATCTGCATTGAAATGGTCGCACTTCATGAACGGTACATATATTATTGACTAAAAAATGACAATGCTCATCATCTCCCGTAAATTTAAATCCTAAAGTGTGAAATTTATACGTTTTCCCTTTTGTTTCTTCCGGACTTCTCCAAAAAAAATTATCTTTAATCACTTTTAAATACTGCTTCGCAAATGATCTCAATCCTTTTTCTCCTTTTAAACTAAGATGATTTGCTAATCTTACTATATCCTCTTTATAAAGATAAACCTCGCCTTCTTTAAACCCCCTGCAACAATCTCCACACATTTGACAAGAAAACTCAATTCCATTTTCCAAAAACTTCGATAATTTTATCTCTGCTGATGTCAAAGCAAACTTATTTCATATAAAAATTAATTCTAATTAATACATAAATATAGGAAAAATAAATTTAAAATTAAATATTAAATCATTGATTATTTACACAATAAGGAGTTAAGTTATTGTTTGATTCACTTATTTTAAATAAAAAGATTAGTTTAATTCTTGAAGAAATAGAAAGGGAGTTAACTCAATTTGAAAAATTACTAGGTAGCTGGGAAATACAGCAAACACTACAGTATGATAAATGGTATAAATATTTTGTTAAAATTTATGGAAGTAAATTTACAAATCTGCGTTTATATATACTGTTCGCTTTACTTTATTTCTTAGGATATCTATTTATCTTAAAGTTTATCTTAAAATGCAATATTTCTTCTCATTTTGAAACATTTACTATTGAAAAATTTGATAATTTACAAGATAAGATTAAAGAGGAATATAATGAGAAATTATTTTTTTTTGATGATTATTTCAGTCCGTTTTTTGAAATGCTTGAAGATATGAACCAAAATTCATATATCAAATTTTTAAATATTGTAGACAAAGAAATTTTTGGATTGGAGATACCCAAAGATTATTTTTTTAGTTTTTTTACTCAAAACTTTTTCTCAAACCTTATAAGACATAAGTCGGGTGAGTTTTATACTCCAAAATTTCTAGCAAAAAAAATGGTTGAGGAGAGCTATGAATTTGGAGAAAAAGTACTTGATCCTAGTTGTGGTTCAGGCAATTTTCTAGTTGAAGTTCTTAAAATCATAATTTCTTCCAATAAATCAGAAGAAGAGAAATTTGCAGCAATAAACAACCTTTATGGTTATGATATCAACCCCATCTCAATTTTTATAAGTAAAATCAATTTTCTTCTGTTATTGGGGGAAAAAGTCTCAAAAATTAAATTTAATTTTTTTATAACAGATGCATTATTATCATCACAATCTAGGCCAAAAGAAAGATTTGATTTAGTAATTGGTAATCCTCCGTGGTATACATTAAGAGATATAGAATCAATTGAATCTCAGCGTCAAATAAAAGAATTAGCAGAAAAATTAAATATTAAACCACGACCAAAAAATGTTTTGAATATTGAAATTGCATCTCTTTTTTTTTATAAAGCGAAATACGCGTATATGAAGGAGAATGCTAAGATTTTTTTTATAATAACGAAAGGAATTATGAACGGATCTCATGCATCTCGTTTTCGTAGTTTTGAAGGTTTTTCCGATGTAAAAATTTGGCAATTTAAATCTAATATAGAAAAAATATTTAATATTGATTTTATATGTCTATATGCTAAGAAATCAGAGTCTAATCTATCACATGAAAGATTAGAAATTCCAGTATATTATTATAATATAGCAGAAAATCAAATAAATCCTTATTGTTTTGAAGATTGCGATTTATATATGGAAAAGAAAGAAATATTTATACCATATCACATTGAAAAAAAAATTGATAAAACCTATATTCATAAACTAATATCAAAAGAAGAATATCAAAATCTATTATTTTTCAAGCAAAGTAAATATAAAAAATTGTTTCATAAAGGGGCAGATTTAAATCCTAGAAATTTAATCTTTATCAAATTTGAAAAATTTAATAACTCCTTAGTCAAAATCAATCCTGATGAGAGAATCTTTAAAAGAGCAAAAGCACCTTGGAATAAAAAAGAGTTTAACAATGAAATTATTGAAAAACAATATATTTTTAAAGTTATTAAAAGTACAGAACTTGTAAAATTCTTTATTTATAATTTTTATAACGTTTTCTTACCACTTTCAAAGCAAGATTTAAGCTTTAATTATTCCAGATTACCAAAATACGCTAAAGATTTCTATGATAAAATTAATTATATTTACTTGAAATATAAAAAAGAGACTACTAAAAATAAATCATTAATGGATAATTTAAATCGTTGGTCAAAACTAATTAATCCGCGTCAAAATGCTAAAATAAAAGTTGTATATAATAATTCTGGTTCAGTTCTAAATTCTGCGGTGATTATAGGAGATTATTTAGTAACAGGAGATTTAAGTTTTTATAATACAAAAAATCTAGAGGAAGCATATTACCTATCAGCGATTTTGAACTCACCCCTAATGAATAAACAAATTCGTATTAAAAAGAGTTCAAGGCATATATTCAAAATTCCATTTGAAAATCCAGTAAAAATTTTTAATCCAGAAGATGAAAATCATAAAATTTTAGCAGATTTGGGTAGGAAAGGGCAAATGATTTCAAAATCAATCTATGAGACTCTAATTAGAAGAGAGAAACAGGTTCCTTCCAAATTAAAGATTCAAAAATATGTTAATAAAGAATTGAGACCTTTATTAAATCAAATTGATAAAAGAGTTATAAAAGAATTTTAATATCAAAATAATAGGGAAATATTATATTAAAATATAAAATTGTTAATTTTCTTGTGTTATATTAAGAACACTTAATTTACATATGATTTATATTCAAGTAAATTCCCATAATGATAATAAGAAACTTTGTTTTTAAGCTCCTTATAGCCGGAAATGGCGGTGTAGGTAAAACAACCTTGCTTAGGAGATATGTAGATGGCATCTTCGATGAATCTACAATTACAACTATTGGAGTTGATTTTTTCTTAAAAGAAATATCATTAGAAGAGGGAAATTGTTCCTTACAATTATGGGATTTAGGAGGCCAAGAGCGTTTTAGACACCTACTTTCAAACTTCATTATGGGAGCCCGAGGAGCTCTTCTCTTAATTGATTTAACTAAAATGCCCCAAATGCCTCATATATTGAATTGGGTAAATATAATAAGATTGCATGATTTAGATCTTCCAATTATTCTTGTTGGAACAAAATTAGATCTTGAAGATGCTATAACTATTGATGATGAAACAGCTTTAGATATTAAAAATACATTTAATATGCTAAAATTTATAAAAACATCTTCAAAAACAGGTTTTAATGTAAACCAAGTATTTGAATGTATTGCAAAAGAATTGATGTTAAAAAGAAAATATTAGATTATATGATTAATTACTTCCCTTAATTATCTCACTTCTATAACTAATAATAATGGAAGATCAATTAGTAATCCTTGGTTCTGGCGGAGGTAGGCACCATATTAGAACACAATATAGGGCTACAGGAGGAATTTTATATAAATTTAATAGAATTCAAGCTCATATTGACCCTGGTCCTGGAGCTATTATACGCATTAGTCAATATGGTGAAAACCCACTAAAAACAGAATTGTTTATCGCAACACATGCACATGTTGATCATTATAATGATTTAAGTGCATTGATTGAAAGTTCGAGAGAAGTATTACATGATAAACAATATAATTATTTCAAAAAAGGTACTTTAATCACCACCAATGATGTATTACGATATATCTCAAGTTATCACTTAAATATGCTTGAAAGAATAATTCCTTTTAAAGCTGGAGATAGATTACTTTATAAAAACATTGAGATTGTCGGGACAAAAACCATTCATTCTCCTAATATGGAGGGATTTGGTGTCCGCTTTAATCTTAAAGATTATTCTATCGCTTTTACTAGCGATACTACAGTATTTGAGGGATTTTCAGATCAATTTAATAGAGTTAATATTATGATTCTTAACCTCTTAAGACCAGATTCTATTAAATGTAAACGCCATCTATGTACGGATGAAGTAATTCCTTTTCTTAATAAAATAGAGCCAAGCCTTAATGGTCTAATCATTACCCATTTTGGAGCTTATATGGATTCACCAATCTCACCTAAAAATTTTGTTTCAAGTCAGGTAGAAAAGATAAGGAAAAAAACGAATATAAAAAACGTTACTGCTGCTAAGGATGGTTTAAAAATTAACATTGAGGATTTATTGGAATAAATCTGTGGATATTTTTTGTTAAACCAAAGTAATAGTTTCAAATCAAGTTTTGACATATGATTTAATTCATTAGTTATTTTTTGAAATAATAAAAATTTTTTCACAAAAATTTTTGCATCCTTTAATATGTTATTGATGATAACTAGAAAAATTAAATTATATGATTTGTTGTAAATTTGGGACATTATTGTATTCAAAACATTCGAAAACATAAATTAAATGGGAGTAACTTCCGCAAAATATTTTTAATTCCTCATATAAATTATTTGAAAACATATTGCTGTAGAGTTATAAAATTTTATCTATAAATTTAGGGAATGATGCCTTTTGTTCATGATATTTAGATATCAATATTTCATAATACATGAGTTTTTAAAGATGTAATTACAATAATTGTTGGGAAGGGAAATATGATACGATAATTTGAGCTAACATTGGATTTCGCCCTCTATTAAACTCTTTGAGTTTAATTCTCTCCCTGATTTTTCTATTTTGCTCGAATGGTCGTTCCCTTCTTTCTTTCTCATTTTATTTAACATAGTTGTGACTTTATATTAATAGAGCTTATCTAACTTAGGATAAATAGAAACTACAAAAGGGGAGTTTTGTAATCTTTCTACTGTTAGATTTCCCATAACTTTATTACTTAATTTACCCGATTTTTTTCATATTCTAATTTTGTTAACATGTTATTAAGAAGAGTTAATTGAAATTTCTTTCAAATTATTAGCCAAAATGTCTAAATAAATTTATTTTATTAAATTTTTATTCTCTATAAAATGTTAGTAGAACTTAACTTGATTTCCTCCAATGCTTACAGACGATACATTGTAAAATTTTTTCTAATTCAGTACCACTAGGATTAGCGGCTCTTTTGATAATTTTCATTATCATGACATTTCCACATTTTTCACAAAGGTGCAATCCTTTTCCCTTTATTTTTTGCATTGGTGATATTGATAGCTAAAATTAATTTATAATACAAATCTGGCTATTATCTGTTTATTCTTATACTCAAATGTGCCCATAAAAAATTAACACATTATCAATGTCTTATAAATAGGTTAAACATTAATAAATTTAAGTTATAAAAAATATAATGGGATATTGATACATAAATGATGAGATTGCCATTCTAGTTTCAAAAATTGAGTTGATTTTTTTTTTCCAGCTTAAAAAGTTTAATATACAATACAGTATATTAATTTATGGTAAGAGAAAAATGTTAATATGTAGGTATTTAATTGAAAAGGCGGTTAACTAAGGATTTACCTCTAATGATTAAAACTGCTCCTATTTATTTTTTTTAAAATCAAAATTAAAAAAAAAAGTAGTTAATATTAGTTCATATAATTACCATGGCCAGAAAAATCCTTTATTTTCCACAGAAAACTCATATGCTGAGGTTAATATATGATCTGCTCGATTGCTAATAATCATTACATGGAAGTTATTATATGTTCTTTCAGTTGTTCTCGTACCACTTTGGGTAGCATAAGAAATATACATATGATTTTCCCAAAGATACTCTATACCTGCTGGAGCATCTCCATATCGGACGGTTAATATCGTTATCTCATAATCATTGTCCCATATGCCATCTGTTATATACCACCCATCTGTTTCCCAATCACCCTCACCAGATTCTACATCGTCAAGGAAGCCTAGTTCAGGTATGGCGATGTCATCAACGTACATATTTTGCTCTGTATATGCTCCATCCTGCCAAAGACGGAAATGAAGTTCAATCTGATGCCCTGCAAATGGACTGAGATCCATACTTACCGGTATCCAACCTCCGCTATGTCCTGTAAAAGCATGCCACTTCCCAGCCGCTAAGTAATCCCTTGGTTCACGACCCTCAGGGACATACGGATTATCTTGACTAAACGGATCCGTGCTGACTGTAATGCCAGGCGCCTCTAAAGTTGTATATTCATCTGTATCATAATCATAAACCTCTACATATCCATAATCCCAGTCTAGTTCAATTTCATAGAAGGTGTTAAAATTTAGAGTAGCCCCCCCTTCAGGTATATCAAAGGTTTGGTGAAAACTTCGCCAAGCCCATGCATTGGCACCAGAATACCACTCGTAATCTCCGCTATTTGGAAGAGTTCCTGAAAAATCACTAGCATCAAAAGTGATAGTAGCTAATCTATTAGTGAATCTAAAATATTGAGCGGTGTAAGGTTGTGGATTGGTCCACCACCATGAACCTAATGTAAAATCTGCTTCAAAAATCGGTTCTCCCCAGAAAAAGGTTAAAGCATCATCAATACTCCAACCCCACGAAAGATCACTAGGTATATCTACCGTATTATACCCATACCAGCCATTTCCTTCAGAGGGATCATCAAGATAATTAGCAATGGTCCACCGATCAAAAATTG
>JBHLKA010000043.1:0-18718 GCA_048887145.1 Candidatus Hodarchaeota archaeon | reverse complement strand
ATCATCTGTACAAACTTCATAACCCTCGGAATTCCATGCTGACATGCCTCCAAGCATATTAAACACTTTTGTAAAATCGTTAGCATCGAGGATTTCGCTTGCTATTACGCTTCTGACTCCGCTTCCACAATAAACAACAATCTCTGTGTCTTTATAAGGTTCAAGTTCACTAATTCTTGATTCAAGTTGTGTATGTGGTATAAGAGTAGCATTACAAATATGACCAGAATCATATTCTGATTGACTTCTAACATCTAATGCGAGTAAATCAGGATATAAAGTTTTATTGTATATCATATCATGAGCTTCTTCAGCAGTAATATCCGTATATGACAACTTAAATCTGTTGTCATCCTGTTGATTATTATTATTGGTAGCAAAATTAGTATTAATATCTACGTTCATAAGAACAGCTGTAGTGAATAAAAACAAGGCAAATAGTGATAGGATTAACATTTTTTTTAATTTCATGGACTCAGCCCTTATTAATTTTTTATGGAATACTAGTAGTTATATCACACAAATACTTAAACTTTGTTACTTTTTTATCAAAAAAATTATTTTTGTAAAAAATAATATTAATTTTATCAAAATAATATTTAAAATAAAAAATAAAGATTTGAGAAAAAATTCTCGAAAATTGGAATTTGTTATTTTTCTTTTTCCATTAGTGCTTTTTTAGTTAAGAGATGTTGATTAGCATGATGGGGCATTCTTAGAACAGTATCATTTGATTTTTCTATTTCTCTTGCTTGATCACACATAAGAGCCGCAGTTCTCATCATTTCATGGGCGGCTGCTAATAAAGACATATAATCTTCTCGCTCTTTCAACACAAAACATGCTTTCGATGTAACTTTTGAAATTGAAGCTGCTAACTCAAAGGCAGCAATGGCTTTTGCTTCTGCATATGGATTAGAAAAATTAGCAGCTTTAACAGCAGTAGTAGCATCAACGATTATTCTTGGTAAGTTTGGAGGTGTTCCTTCAAGCATGCTCATAATTACCTTATTCAATTCTCCAGCAATAACTTGAAGTGTTCCAGTTATAGCAAGAACCTTTAACAAATCTGCATTAAAACAGCTCATTTCGGTCGGATCTAAAAAGGGTCTTCTTGCACCAATCATACTATCGCAGTTGACTAAAATGTATCCCATCCCTTTTTCTTCAAATTCCTCCACCGCTTTTTTTGCTGGAGCATCTGAAATTACAACAGTAGGGATTCGAGCTTCTTTAGCCATATCTCTAGCGGCTTTTGGTCCTTTTAGGGCAGCATTCGGACTAGACATTAAAATTAGTTCTGGTTCCCATTTTAATAGATCTTTCATGGTTTCAGTACACATTTCTGGTGGATGCATTTTAGCCCCAGATGTGACTTCATAAACATTAATCCTTGTAGCTTCAGCTCTTTCGTCCATTAGGAATGCGAGTAATAAAGAAGAACCAATAGTCCCATTTTTAAGGATGCCAATTTTTAGAATTTTACCTTCTTCACTCACTCATAACACCTTTTTTTAAAATTATACAATAATTTACCGTATTATTTTACTTACAATTTCCCACTATTTTTAATATTTCTTTAATTTTGATTTGATAATTTTAAAATTTTATATGAAATCAATGTCTAATTAATAATACTATTAATAAAAAAAATAATAGTTGATATGAAAATGGAATTAAATGGAGTTGAAATAGTAGATACTTACTGTGAGGCTTTTAACGCCGTTTTTACCAGAATTTTAGTCACGGCAAAAAATGAAAAATGGGTAAAAATTGCCGGTCAAGTGGCAACGGGGTATGGAACATCTACAATTCATTGTGATTCTGAAGCAGGCATCGATGTTTTTGTTCCTTCAGAAAAGACCCCAGATAAGCGTCCAGGAGTCATTTTAATGTTTTTTAAATCAAAAAAAGATCAAATGGACAGTGTATTACTGAATCGCATTGGACAATGCATTTTAACTTGCCCCACAACTGCATGTTTTGATGCTATAAGTGATTCAGTCGATCCTGTTAAAGAATTCGAAATTAAAACAGGTTATAAATTGAAATTTTTCGGTGATAAATTTGAAGAAAAATTAGAAGCAGTATATCCTTTCGAGACATGGAAAATACCTGTAATGGATGGAGAATTTATAGTTCAAAGCAATTTTAAGGTTGGGAAGGGAATTGCAGGCGGTAACTTCTTGATACTTTCAGAAAGTCAGGATTCAGGATTACAAGCTGCTGAAGCAGCAATTGAGGCGATAAAAGATGTTGAGAATGTTATTGCTCCATTTCCAGGAGGAATAGCAAGATCAGGATCAAAAGTTGGGTCAAAGTATTCCTTCTTAAATGCTAGTACAAATGACCCACTTTGTCCAACATTGAGAAAAGTCATAGAAAATTCTCAATTAGGAGAAAAGGATAATTGCGTTTATGAGGTAATCTTAGATGGAGCAACTGAGGAAGCTATAAAGAAAGCAATGAAATTAGGTATCCAAGCGTCAGTGAAAGTGCCTGGGGTTAATAAGATTTCCGCAGGAAATTACGGTGGTAAATTGGGTAAATTTCA
The DNA here is from genome assembly GCA_048887145.1 of Candidatus Hodarchaeota archaeon. Classification (GTDB taxonomy): domain Archaea; phylum Asgardarchaeota; class Lokiarchaeia; order Sigyniarchaeales; family SOKP01; genus SOKP01. The sequence continues at coordinate 16,164 of JBHLKA010000043.1, read as the reverse complement.
ATATCGTTTACATGAAGTATTAAGTTAAAAAATTAAAAAATTATTAACAATTTTCTTATTTTTATTTTAATTTTCGTTTTATTTTCCTTTGAGGAGGTTTCTTTTCTAGTTCTTCTTCAGGTTCAATCTCTTCAATTTCTTCTTCTATTATTTTTTCTTTAGGTGGTCTAACCTTTTTCTTTTTGGGGACAATTTCCTTTTTCTTAGTAACAATTGGTTGTCGTTCGACAAATTTAGATTTGAAACGTTTATATGAAAAAGCTATTCCCGCTAGTATTCCAAAAGCTAAACCCGTAATTAGCATAATCAATGGCATTAAGGGTGTTAATTCATCAGGAATAATTCTGATTTCTTTAGGTCCCAATCCAAAATCAGATGTAATATAAGTTGTATCTCCATCCTCATCAGTCACAGATATGTAGACATACCAGATACCTGTAATTAGATTAACTGATCTAATTAACAATGTCATATCATCTGAATATACTTTTGTAACATTATGCCAATTATCATTCTCATCTAATAAACTAACAGTTACATAGGCAATCGTGTCTTCTACATCTGAAATGTTAAAGGTGAAGATAATATCATCTCCATAATTTATAGCAATACTTTCTTCAATACCCAGACCATTTATCCAGAATTCATGAATTTCTGGAGGATTATTTTTTATGGTTAAAGTTTCATTATAAATACTTTCTCCATTATACTGATCTTTAACCTTCAAAATCGCTTGATAGAATCCAATTGGCTTATCAATATCTACAGAAAAAGTTCCATCAAAGGTCCAGTCTTTATTGTTACTCAAATCAAAAGGAGCTTCTTTTTGTCCAATAGAATTAATCAATATTAAAGAAACATTTATATATCCTGGTTGTGTATTTGGGTCCGCATCAGATACATTCAATGAAATATGGCAGTCCTCATCTCTTTTAAATTCATGTAATGAAAAATTAACTGATGGTTCAATTATTTGTGGGATTGAATTTAAGACTTTAAAAGGAACATAAGCAGCAATTTTCTTAGAAGGTGAATCATCGGTCATATTAATTTTAATATAATAAATTTTTTCAGGTTGAGTAAATCTGTCATCTATCTGAAATGAAAAGTGCTGAATATTATTCCCTAGATCAAAAAGATTTACTTGGCTACTCTCAGATATACTATCTACAACAGTAACATTCCAGTTGAAATCATAAACGTCATGATCATCTACATAAAGGGTTCCATCTACAAAATCTCCTCTATTGTACTCATAACTATTAAGACCTGCTACATAATTTGATTTTATTGTGAAATTAGTATAGGTAGTGTGAGCATTTACCACTTCATCTAACAAATTATAAATTAAAAAGCTAACATTCTGAAACTCTAATGGTGCGAATGATTTAGGTGAATATACATAAGAATATATATCAGTTTGAACGAAAGACATGTTATAATTACCAACGCTTCTATTAGAAAAATCGATTTGCATGTGGGTGTATTTTACATTATCAAAACCAGATACGTTAACAGTAAATTTAATAGAATCAAACAATCTATATATAACACCATCTGTATCATTTCTTGTTATTGAAGAATAATTTAGAGCTTTTTTTCCATTTTGAGATGTTCCTAAATCAATTAAATTTTCTTCATTTGGATGATTATCTAAATTTGGATAATTACTATTTTGTGTAATTAAAGCAAGATTAAAGAATATTCCAAGAAAAAAAAATAGAATAAAAAGGCTTTTTATTAAATTCTTGCAATTAACCATTTTTTTACTCATCTCCTTAATAATTTATGTTTTATTTCCTTATTTTTATAAAATAAAACAATAGCGATGGGAATAAGAATAGGTAACAAATAAAATACGACGAAATTGAAGGTAGTAAGTTCCACTTTTACTTCAAAATAAAATTGGGCGATGATGTCATTAGAACTATCTCTTAAAACAAAAGCATAAGATTTTGTTTGAAAATCATAAGGATTAATGGTGGGTAATACCTTTGCGATAATTGTATTTTTTCCTGGACCTAATCCATTGATATTAGTCTCTACTCTTTCTTCATTTACATATAATGAAAACATTTCAGAGATTTTTTGGTTATTTTGAATAACCATAATGAAATATGCATAATCTCCCTGGGGTACAACGTTAGGAAAAGTCACACTCAATAATTCAAATTTTTTAATAATTTTAATTGAAAAGGACTTAGTATAAAAAACTGTGTTACCTTTTTTTATATTCATTTCTATTTCTGTTGTATCAGATGTTATATTATCTACTAATTCTATTGAATAATATACAGTTTTAGTTTCACTTTTTAATAAAGTGATTTCCTCTACAATCTCTTGAGCTAAATCTTCGCCTGAAAAAGTAATATTGAGATATTGTGAACTATTGGGTAAAAAGTTTAGAAGTTTTAGAGATATATCGATAATTCCTCCACTAGTTACTCTACTTTCATAATAAAAATCTGCATAATCAAATGAGTGCCCAATATCTATAATCCTTATAATTTCTAAATAGAGAATTTCATTTTTTTTAAATTGGAATGTTAAATTATGGTCTCCTAAGTCAGCTTCAAGTACAGCTATTAGGCTAAATGATATATTTGTTAAAACCATTGTAGGTAAATATACAACCTGTGAATGATTATATATATCATCTCCTTCCATGGATACATTTAAGGTTACATCTTCATTACGAGTATTATTTATTTGAAGAGTTATGTTATAAGTTGGACCTTGATAGACCCTATTAGGTAATCCTAAAATCCCTTCATATCTTAATCCAGATATTATATTATAACGTTTTAAGCTAATAGCTGTCGCAAAGATTGATGTATTTGTATATATATATAAATAATAACCACTTCCAATTGGCATGGAATCGTTAATATTATATAATAATGTTATGGATTCATCAATTATTTGTTGTTGTCTCTTTTCTATGAATGTGCCATTCGGATACTTAAATAAATAAGTAATATCGGCAGAAACTATATTATATTGGCTTTTATAAGTCTCATATTCATATGTAGTTGTGTTGTAAAAATCGATATCTTTTTCAAATACATAACTAGAGGTAATATTCATTGTGTCCTCATTAAAAATATAATCTGGAATTTCTTCAGACACATTATATGAGGTTTTAATCACTGTACTAGCATAGATTTCAGCAGCATACAAATAAGCCTCACTTAATTTTAAATTAGCATAGAAGTTCTTATTGTTATTAACAGGAGAATCAATAGATAACTTGTAAGCATTTACAGTATCATCATAAAAGCTATTTTCAAATGTCTCATGTAGTTGCCAAGCTCTATTATAATAAGTAAGGTTTCTAGTGGTTTCAAATAATTTCATACATGCCGTTAACATTATAGAATTTGATTCTAATTCTATGCTTCGAATAGCTCCTGAGATATCCCATACTCCATCGCGACTATATTCATAAGCTTCAAACCCCGCGTCCCACATCGCTTCTATCTTATTAAAAAGTAGTTCAGCATATTGTAAGTATATTGTATCATTCTTCATTCCATTTGCTTTCCAGATTTCGATCAATGTGATTATTCCCAAAGCATTAACCGATAAATATTTATAATCACTACCAGTAGTCCAATCCTGTAAGGAATAGTATTTAAATCCCCCATTTGTATCATCCCATACATTTGCTAAAAGTTTATCCATTGTATTATTTGCTAATTCAAAAGCTTGATCGATTATATCTTGATCCAGCCCATTCTTTTCATAGAGTTTATGAATCTCTAGATTTGCTAATATGGCATATAAATTACTTTCTGTATATTTATCCGTAGTCGAGTTATAGTGATAGAATCCTGCTCTTGAAGAAGTATCCCTAAATTCTGATGAATTTATAAGAGCAAATGCTTCCTCAATAGAAGAAATATAATTAGCATCCCCCGTGTTTTCACCAATATTCTCAACTAAAAGAAATATGGGCATTAAGTTATCAATAAGATACCTGTCATAATCATATACTTTATTTGTTGTACTGTTAACTGATTTTACAAATCCATATTTGTGTTGATTAATATCGCCTTCATACCATAAAGGAGATTCCCTTAATAATAAATAATTATCATGAGTTTCACTTGGACTAGTGTCTTCTTTTAATAAGGACTTATATAATAACAAGTTGTCAATTGGATATACTCGATCATCCAGAATTGTGCCTGTGCTATCTCCCTCTCTGTAATACGTATCTATTTGTAGTGTTAAATCTGATTCATAATTACTTCTAAAAAAATTCCACATTTTTTTAAAATTTTTTTTAAAAGGATCCTGAAATAAATATCCTATATCTGCCGAATTAATAGTAATTGGCTGATCTTTATTATCATTTTCTAAAGATGAACCCTTATTATAAGAAAAATTGTTAAAAATACAAAAAAAATTCAAAATACAAATGAAAATTAAGAATAAACCTAAAATTTCCTTTTTTTTGAGCCCATTTTTTCTGTGTTTCATCTGAGAATTAGAAGTTTTTGAGAGACTCATATCGACATATAATTAGCTTTGAATTTGTTTTAATTTAAAAGGTATATTTTTTAAAAAAATTTTCTTCTCTTTAAAATCTTTTTCTGAAAATCTCGCTTTTTTAGAGATATTTTAACTTGAATTTTAATTCTTTATTTATTTATTATATTTGGAACTTCAGAAATGTCCACTCTAATTTGATTCATTGAATCTCTATCTCTAATAGTTACTGTGTTATCTTCAAGTGATTGGTAATCGATAGTTATGCAAAAAGGTGTTCCTAATTCATCTTGTCTACGATATCTCTTTCCAATAGATCCTGCCGCATCATAGAAAGATTTGATTCTGAGTTCAAGTAAATTCCGATGTATTTTTAGTGCTAAATTTCTTATCTTTTCTTTATTACTTACTAATGGAAATACGGCTACAGTATTAGGGGCTAAGTCCTTTTCTAATTTTAGATTTATTCTTCCATCTTCTACATTAAATGCGTTTTCTAATAGAGTGTAGATAATTCTATCGATTCCAAAAGCGATTTCAAGAATTTGAGGAATTTCTTTTACACTTGGATCAGATCCCATACTTACCTTAAAATCCTGTTTTGAATAATCTCCATGTCTTTTTAAATCAAAATCAGTTCGGTCATGTACACCACAAATTTCAACCCATCCAAATTGTTGAGTTTTTATTTCTAAATCCCAAGCATCATCAGCATAATGGGCTCTCTCATGAGGAGAATGTTGCCTGTATCTTATTACATTTTCAGGAATACCTACCTTTTTTGTTAAATAAAAGCCTAAATAAAGGCAATAAGCAAAAGCTGGTTTATTTAATATCTTTTTCTTTATTGCTTGTTCAAGAGATATTAGATTGGGAGTATTTACTTTTTTTTCTTGGATTTTCCAATCTAACATTGGTAATTTGTATTCTTTTACAGCGAAATAATCATCAAAATTCATTTCTTGCTCTTTTCCTATAAATAATTGAATTTCAAACTGATCAAATGCTCTCATTCTTAATACTAATTGTCTTGGAGAGATTTCATTTCTGTATGCTTTTCCATATTGATAGATTTTAATTGGATATTGTCTTCTAGCATCTTGATCCAATCTGTTGAAAAGTAAATATGTAGTTGTAGCGGTCTCTGGTCGTAAGTATGCAATTGTATCATTTCCAACAACGGTTTTTAACATTAAATTATATTCTTCAACTTTTTGGAATGGCTTTCCACATTTAGGGCATAATATTCTATTTTTTTTTATTAACTCTTCCATTTTTTCAAAAGGAAGCCCATCAATTATTTCATCTGGTAGAGCTTCTTGAAGCAATTTATCAACTCTATAGAGAGTATCACATTCCTCACATTTTATTACAGGATCAATAAAGCGCTCTAAATGACCTGAAGCTCTCCATACAACCTCAGGCATAATCGTGGGGCATTCAACTTCCCCAAATCCAAAATATCTTAACTCTCTTCTAAACAAAGATAAAATATTATGCTTTAATTCCATTCCCGCAGGGCCATATGAATAAAAGCCCGCTAAACCACCATAAATTTCTGGTGATGGCCCCCATATGAACGAACGCCTTTTGATCAATGAATTAAAGGTTTCAATGTTATCTTCAATCTTCATAATTTCTTTTTCCTCTGCGATTATTATTTAAAGAAATTTTTAATGATATTTGTATTTTAAGAATTCAAGTTAGTCTATTCTAATAATATAAATTTTTATATAAGAAAAAGATAGTATTATTATAATTTTAAGTGATTATATCAAAATATATAAATTTAAAACTATAAATTGATTATTATGATTTTCCAAGATGATCCTTTTACTGATTTTACTTTCTGGGACGCTATTGAATCAGGATTATATTACGTAATAGTAGGATACTATTTTCTAATCTTTGCTTATTTCTTATTAATGAGATACAGAACCTCAAAAAAATATTTTTGGTTGTATTTTTCAATATTATTTTTATGCTTAGCTGCAAGTAGAGTTTTCTTTATCATGTATTATTTCTATACACCAGAACTTTCACCTACTATTAGTGATCCTGAGCTTGTAGGGATTTTAATGGTCCAGTATCGATTGGCTACGCTTTCAACATGGTTCGGCATTGCTAGTTTAATGGGCGTTCTTGGAATCTTAATCTTCCCACCTATCACAGAAACAGAGGGGATAACTGAAAAGGTTGATAAAAAGTTTTTTAAAAAAAAAAATGCTAGAATTAGTTTCAAATTTTTACTAATAATTATTCCTATAATAATAGGAATTTTAGCTTTAATTTTACCCGATTCACTTTTTATGGATCCTGATTTTGTTGCTAAATATAGTGCTGATCCACCAGATCTCATTTTTGGGATCTACCCTACGGGGAGAGCTATATTAAATTTCATACTATTACCTTTATTTGTTGCAATAATTCCATTTTTATTTATAAGTCTTGCCATAAGAACTTTCGGTGTTCTAAGAAGATCATATGCTCTTAACGCTATTGGATTTTTAATTTATTTTATGGGACGTATTCTTCAAGGAGTTTTTAATACACTTGGTTGGTATCATGTTGAAGCTGTTGCACCACCTCTGCTAATATTGCTATCCTTACTGATAATCGTTATTGCTAATAACTATGAACAATTAAGATAAAACTCAATATCATTTTTTATTAAAAAAATAAAATAAAATTTTTAGGAATAATTAATTAGTTATTTTTAACGAGTAATCAATAATAAAAATCAAAATTCAAGGGGTTTATTCTATGTCGATTCATGGAAATCAATACATTTTACCACTATTTAATACCCCTTCCACTATAGCTCCTATTAAAGAAAATGACGAGTTAGCACTAGCTTTTTATCTATTATCAAAAGATTTGCAGCCTTACGAGAAAATGGTCTCTTTTTCTAGATTATTATGGCCATTTCTATGTATTCAGGGTGTAATTGGAACTCATATAATTTTAGATGGTTTGAATGTGTTTTCTAAAGAAGGGAAACTAACTAATCCTCCTCGTCAGCCTTTAATTGGCCATTTATTGAGAAATGTTGAAAATAGAACTAAGATTGAACAATTGAATAAAATTATTGAAGTTTTAGCATATAAAGATTCAGGAGCTGAAGAAATAGGTGAAGGTGAAGAATCAGAATATCAAAAACTCCAAATTAAGGGGTTAATTAATCCAGAATTTCTTCAATCATTAGTAAAACTAATTAATCTTTTGGAATATAAATCGGTTTCAGATTATATGCCTTTAGATTATGGATTATCTACTGATGAAGCATTAAACGTGGCGGAAAAGTATAGAAATATCATCGATTACATGAAAGGTAATGCTTACAGATGGAACGCTCAAATTGAACTTATTGAAAAAGAAGTCGAAAAGTGGTTAGTAGATCTAAATGTTCAATTGAAAGATATTGAGACTAGATACACATCACAAATAACTAAAACATCTCAAGCAATCGATTCCGATCAAATTAGAGAAAAACTTGCTTTAGAGAGTGATAAAATTGATCAATGGAAAGTAAATGAGAAAAAAGCTGTAATTGAAAGCATTTGTGTATTATTTAGAACAGCTGAAAGAGAGCTTGAAGAGATTATAAAAAAAAACAAATTTTTTACTAGTGCTGAAGTTTTAAAGAGTAAAGTTTTTGATGATCTTACAGAATCTTTTGAAAAACACTTTAAGTTTTTAATAGATGAAGGAAATAACTTTTTAGATACTATAAATTCTTTAACAGGGAAATATATGGAGTTAAAAGAACGTGCTTATCAAATTGAGGATGAAGCAAAAAGAAAATTGGAAAAATTTTCAAATGAATTAAATTTAAAATTAAAAAATAGAGACCAAAATTTATCCACGTTTGCTGAAAAGAAAAATGAGGAAATAACACAAATTGAAAATTTAAAGATTGTTATAGAGAGTTTGTTTTCTGAGATTAAAAGAATTATTCAAACTAAAAATGGAACTTGTCTGCAGGAAGCTAAAGATCTAATTGCATGGTCTTTAAGTGATAACCAAGCAGAGTTATTTAATAGGCCTATCCAATGGGTTTATATGCCTTTATATTGTATGTTTGTAGAAAATGAAAACACATTGGAAGAGAAATTAAAATTCCTATTTCCAGGAGATATTAATTCTGACCCACTAAATATATATACAGAGATTTCAGAATCTATGAAAAAATTAAAAGAGATTATAATTGAAAAAGTTGAATATGACATGGCTTTACGGTCTAATTTTGAATTTTCATGCGAAACCAAGAATTTACTCTCAGATAAAAGCTTTAAGAAAAAACTTCAACAAGGTATTTCAATTTTAAGAGGTAAAGCTGTGCTCAATAACCAGATGGAAACTGAACTAAGAGAAAAACTTAATATATTATTATAATCCTTAGATATTTTCAAAGAGCATGTCTGAAAAAAAAAAAGGGTTTAGAAGAAAAATCTTTTTAAAAAAAAAATTTTTAAGATCTCTTTTTTTACATATTGAAAAAGATAAGGAAAAAGGAACAGTTAGTGACCTTGAAAGGGAAATCCTTGATCATGGAATGGTTTATGTTCAGATGAGGTTGCCAGTAGATAAAATAACAAAAGAATTTGAAGATTATTTAAAAAAGAAAATAGAACATAATATCTACCATGCAGAAATTAGAGAAGCTACAGAGAAAGATTTGCAAAGCGTAGTAAACATCTATAATAAGGCCTGGCTTACAGCAAACACCCCCTTCAGGCCTATTGAACGAGATACTTTAAAAAAAATTTTTGTGGATCCAGATACTGTTTTTTTAATTGCAAAAGTATATGGGATAGATGGAGCGTTTGCAATTTTGGATTTTGAAGGAGATAATAAAGAATACGGCGTTATTGCAGGGCTAGGTGTATTACCTCGCTTTCAAAGAAAAGGATTAGGAACAGTGTTAGGTTTAGCAGCTTGGAATTATTTTAAAAAGAAGGGTGTTAAAGAATTACGATGCGAAGTATATAAAGAGAATCAGAGGTCTTTCAATTTTATAAATGGACTTAATTTTGAAATATTTGGGCAAAAATCATATCGTAAAGAAGATTTTGAGTTAGAGGATGTATAAACCATACAAATTTTTTTAAAATCTAGTTTTTTATTTAAACAAATCAGCACTATTCTTTCAAAAATAAATCATATGTCAGAGTCAAAGTTAAGTTTCAAAAAAAAAAGAGTTAGAAGTTTTTTTTTAGCTTCACACAAGAAAGAAGTATCTAAAGACGAGTTAGAAGATGAGTTAGAAAAGAAAGGAATGGTATATATCCAAATGAGATTGCCTGTTGATAAAATTACACCTGAATTTTTATTTAATATAAAAGAAAAAGTAGAACGAAATATTCTCAAAGCTAAGATTAGAGAAGCCATAAAAGATGATTTAGAAAGTGTCGTGTATTTGTATAATAGAAGTTGGATGACTTCTTGTACACCATTTTCTCCCCTATCAATTGATTCCTTAAAAAACCTTTATGAATATCCAGAAATTAAAATTTTAATTGCAAAAGTATATGGTTCTGATTCAGGATTTGTAATTCTTGATTTGGAGGGGCCTAATAATGAATTTGGAGTCATTGTAGGATTGGGGGTGTTACCAAGATTTCAACGTAAAGGTTTAGGAACAGTAATAGCGATGGCGGCGTGGAATTATTTTAAGAAAAAAGGGATAAAAGAATTACGATGCGAAGTATATAAGGAAAACAGAGTCTCTTATAACTTTATAAAGTCTTTAGGTTTTGAAGAATTTGATACTAAAGTTTATAAACGTGAAGATTTTGAAATAAGAGATAGCATTAACTAAGTTTTATAGGCTATAGAAAATTAAATCTTTTTATTTATTATAAATTAAAATAAGGTGGAATAGTTTTGAAGAGTATAAATAGCATTGAATTAACTAAAGGAATTGCAATCTTATGTATCTTATTAGCAAACTTGATTAATTATTGGCTGTTTTATTATTATGAATCAAGAGTACTCCTCAGTTTGTTAATTGTATTATTTGAAATTTTTGGATCTTTTCTTTATATCTTCTTATTTTCATTTTCTGTCGTATTTACATTAAAGAAAAAAATGGGATGCTTCCCTGAAAAATCAAATAGGAATAAAGTTCTCAAACAAGCATTCTTTCTGACTTTTTTAGGATTTTTATATGGTATAATCGCTAATTACATTGATAAATCTACTTTAATATTTTGGGGATGGAATATATTAACTTTCATAGGTTTTGGGCAGCTTTTTTGCTATTACGCTTTTAAATTAGTTAGATGGATGAGAATAGGAATTGGAATGATAATTATTTTTATCACACCAACAATTAGAGAATTACTTTACATTGGAAAAGAAAGTAGTCCAATAGTTTATGCTTTACACCAGATCTTTGTATCATCAACTCCAATTTATCCATTTCTCCCTTTTGCGTCAGTATGGTTTCTTTCTACTGTTTTTGCTGAATTAATTTATGAATCAATACTTTTAGAGTCACCTGTAGCTAATTTAAATGCAACTCGCTCAATTATAAAATATGGAATTATCTTTATTATCTTTAGCTTCCTTTATTCAGCAGTTCAATTATTTCCCTTTGTAGAACAATTTAGCTTTAATCCGGATAAATTTCCATTTATTGATGCAGTGCCAATTTATATCCCTGGATTACCAGAAGCTTTAGTAAAAGGTACAATTCAGAACATATTTTTCACCTTCGGAATTTCGTTGATAGTTTTTAGTTTAATCTATTATAGTATTGATATTAATCAAAGAAATAATAGAGTTTTTAATATTTTAATAATATTTGGAAAAGCATCAATTACTTTATTGTTTTTACAATGGATTTTTATGCCATTATTTAATCAATCATTACTATATTATGCATTTCTCCTAATAACGCCAATTTATTTAATTTTATTTGGATGTATTATCTATTTTTGGGAAAAGTATGGAAATCTGAAATTCAGTGTGGAATGGTTAATAAGAAAAGTGAGCAAGAAAATTAGTGATGAAATTATTTAATGGTCAAGATTTACCTATTGGTTTAATGATTTAATTTTTTCTGATATAATATCAGAATTATATTTATCTTCTAAATCTTGATAATATCCTTTTGATTGTTTAAAGTAATTTAACGCAGCTTCTAAGTCTTTACTGTTAACACACAAATCACCAAGGACATTTAAAATTTCGGCGGCTTCTTTTAAATAATCTGAATTTTCAAAGATTTCTAAAGATTGTTCATAATAATTCCGTGCTTTTAAATAATTTTGCATATATTTTTCATATATATTTCCTAATTTTCTTTTAATTTCAGCAATTTTAATTTTGTCTCCATATTTTTCATATATTTCAATAGCATAATTTAAATATTCAACGGATTTGTTATCTTCCCCCTTAAGTAAATATAATTCTGCTAAATCTTCTAATACAATACCTTCCTTTATATGTTCTTTTAATTCAAAAGTCCTTATAGCTTCCAAACTTTTAACTAAAAAATTCTCTGCTTCTAAATCATTATCCCAAATTAAGTTTAGTTTCCCTAAATAGAGATAACACTCCCATTCTAATTTAGATTTCAGATATATTGAGATTTGATTTTCTACTTTTCTAATAAGGTTTAAAGCATTGTTAAAATTTTGATAAGATTGATCGTAATTAGGCTCTCCACGAAAATAATATAATTTCCCATATTTTATTAGAGTTTGAATAATACCATATATATCTTGATTTTTTTCAAAATAGTCAGAATTTCTTTTAAGAATTTTCGATATTCTATCATAGTGTTTAAATTTAAAAAGTATTTCAACTAAATTACTAGCCGATTTTACTGCTTCTAATTCTAAATTTTCCTTCTCAGCTAAATTTAGAGCTTTCTGATAGTAATCATATGATTTTTCTAAATCTTTTATAAGATAATAAACATTACCCAAATTATTTAATACCTGTATGACCTTCTGTTGATCGTTTAAATCTTTAAGAATTGAAAGAGATCTATCGAAACGATAGATACTTTGTTCAAAATATCCACTATCTTCATAAATTAAACCAATTTCATTATGACAAATTGCAACATTTGCTAGATCATTTGCTTCTAAGAAATTTTTTAAAGCTAATTCTAGATTTGAAATAGCACGTGAGAAATCTCTTAATTTATAATAAAGACTGGCTTTTTTCAATAATAAATCTCCAGACAAATCTCCTTGAATTTCTCGTTGCCTTAGCTCATCATCAAGCTCTTGAATTTTGTCTTCAATTTCTTTATCTTCTATTAAATTTGTGTCATAAGATCCTTCTTCCAGCTTAATATCAGGAGCAAAGGAAGTTCTCTCTTCATGAGACTGTGACGAACTTTTTTCTATGAAATTATCTAGATTTGTAATTAGTGGTTTTCCACAATTATGGCAATATAACCAATGTTTTTCAATTGACTCTTTACAATAAGGACATGTATGTTGATTATACATTGACGTTTATTTAAGAATGAATGATATTATTGAAATAATTTAGATAAAAAAGATAGTTTCTCTATTTATAATTATTGATTTCATTGCTAATTTTTAATTCTTCATCTATATCTTTATCCTTTAGACCAAGTGATTTTAATAGGATCTTTAATTGGATGATAGCATTTTTAGCTTTTACTTCCTTTGCTAGAAGGAGAGCTCTTATGAATTGATCTTTAGCTTTTCTAATTTGACCTAAAAGAAAGAAAATTTCTCCAATATAGCTTAAGCCTTTAATAATAAGTTCAGGATAATTACTTTCAAGTGCAAGATCCGTCCCTTTTTTAAAATAATTTAAGGATTCGTTAAATTTTTTTTCTTTCTTGTAAAGGATTCCCAAATTGAAGGAAGTGACAATAATTCCTTTATTATCTTTTAATTGCTTGAAACCTTCTAAAGATTTCTGATATAATTCCTTTAAAACATCCCAATTTTCTTCTTTTTCATAAATGTATATTAAATTCCCCAAACAATCTAATAAATTATAAATATCATTGTTATCTGAACAAAGTGCACTACAATCCAAGAAAGTATCACTTGCTTCTTCCCATTTACTTAACTTAATATAATTATTTCCAATACCTTTCAAGCATGTAATTTCTTCTTGAATCTGATTTAACTCCTTATAAATCTTTAATGCTTCATTATAATACTCAATTGATCTTTCATATTTCTTTTTCTTAAAATATAAAACTCCAAGAACTCCAAAAGCAGCAGCTTGTCCCAATCTATCTCGTTGAATTTTAAAGTGATCCAAACATACAATCAAATTTTTTTCAGCTTCTATATAATCCTCTATTTCAATCTGGAGGAGTGCTAAATTACTTAATTCTTTGATATAGTTGGAACCCTTTCCAAACTTGTTTAATGCTTCAAGGTTATCTTTAATTTTTTTTATTAATTGTTCAATTTCCTTCCTATTCAATTTAATATCTTTTTTCATATAAATGAAAAAATCACCAATTCCTTGTCAGTTTAATTTCTTCATTTTTTAATCTTATAGGACAGCTTTCTGAAGGACAATTTTTTAGTAAAAATGTTAGTATAAAAATTATAAAAATCCTTATCTATTATTTATTTAGTAAACTATAAGAAATTATCAATTGGAGCTAATATCATATGAAAAAAAAAGCAAGATTATGGGATTCACTTGAAGAAAGTAAAGTAAAATGTCATGTTTGTGCTAATGAATGTATTATAATGCCTGGAAAAGTGGGAATTTGTCGCACTCGAAAAAATTTTGATGGAGAATTATACACTCTCATATATGGTTCACTTATCTCTAAAGGTAGTCTAGATCCTATTGAAAAGAAACCTCTTTATAATTTTTGGCCTGGCGCAACTGCTTATTCAATTGCATCAATAGGATGCTCTTTTAAGTGCCAAAATTGCCAAAATTGGAATATTTCGCAAGCAAATCCTAGTGATAATGGAAAAAATGGATTTTATTCTCTTGAAGGACTAGAAAATCGTAGGATGTCTTTAGTTGAAATGACGCCAGAAGAATTAGTGAAGAGAGTTGTTAAAAGTGGAGCAAAAACGTTAGCTTATACCTATAACGAACCTTTAATTTGGCATGAATACATATTAGATACGGCAAAATTACTTAAAAAAGAAGATATAAAAACCATATTAGTAACTAATGGATATTCCACACCTGAAGCCACTAAAGAGTTAATAGAAGTAGGAATAGATGCAGCTAATATTGATATTAAAGCTATGTCAGATGATTTTTATAAAAAAATATGTGGTGTAAAGTCTGTACAACCTGTTTTGGATACAGCAAAGAGACTAAAATCGAACGGAGTTCATGTTGAAATTACAAATTTGATCATACCAGATTTAAATGATAGCAGAGAGGACTTAAGAAAACTATCCAATTGGATTGTTAATAATTTGGGAAGTGATACCCCAACGCATTTTTCGGCTTATCATCCAGATTTTAAAATGCCTTCAATGAAAAGGACACCGTATGAAACTTTAGATCTTGCATATAATATTGCTATTGAAGCAGGAATAAATTATATTTATGTTGGTAACATTCAACATGAAAAAGGTGGTAATACATATTGCCCAAAGTGTAATCATTTAATTATTGGTAGAAGTGGGTATAGTTTTACTAAGATTGATATTTCAGATCAAAAGAAATGTCCTAATTGTGATTATAATTTTAGTAAAGAGATAATTGGAGAAATTAATAAAAAACCATCTCATAGATTTAACTTTTTTTAAATAAAGAAAATAAAAGTAATTAAGATTTAGAATAAATATCCAATTGAAATTCCTAATACTAAAACTAAGAATGCTTGAAGAAAGCAAAATCCAGCGACAATGAAGGCTATAGGAGGCCATGATATAACCTTTGAAATTGCCATTAATGTTCCAATGTAGAATTTAGCCGTGAGTGCTACAATCGCAAAAATGACTAAAAACAAGATGACAAAGAATAATGTGGGATTAATCCATATTCCAATGACATCATAAGCTTCTCCAGGTAATGCCATTACTATAATAGCTACAACTGCACTTCCTGCTGTAAGTCCAATAACACTTGCGATTGGTAAATCATTCATTGGCTTTAAAAAGGTAAGAATTCCCAGAATAATTAGTAAAACAGAAGTAAAAATGCTTACTTCACCACTTAAAAATCTTGTGCTTGGAGGTATATTATACATTAATCCAGCAACACCGCTTAATAAGCTCAAAATGCCAATAACAAAACCTAAGTAAGTTAAAGCTTTAAGGAATTTTGTTGTTTTAAAATCCCAATCTTCTACCTTCCTCTTTTTTACAGAACCTCTTCGTTTAGCTTCATATACGCCATAAATTAACCAAATTACTCCCAAAATTAAAACAAAGTAACCAGCTATTCCCGCTAATGGTATTAAAACTACTTCCTTAAATGAAAAAATCAAAAAATTTCACTTCATTAATTTGATATGTTTATATTGAATATCACTAACTACCTATTTATATTATATCTAGTCCAATTTTTAAAATGTACTTTTTCAGTAAATTAAGAGAAATTAAGTAAATAATAGTTTAGTTAAATAAATGATACGGTCTTATAAATATAATTTAAATAATTCTGGATTTCTTTGTTTTTTTGATCATTGTCCCAAGAATATTCATTTGCCATAATCTCAGCTACTTTTTCTGC
>JBHLKA010000042.1:0-19248 GCA_048887145.1 Candidatus Hodarchaeota archaeon | reverse complement strand
ACTTTATCATAAACACGCTCATCTATTAATGGAATTTTAAGTTCATTTACAATCTCATAGACCCGCTTAATAAAAAGTTCACGTTTAGGGATAATTCATCACCACTTTTCGAAAAATCTCCTCAATGATTAAATTATATTGAATTATATTTTTTATTTTACTTGTGAATTTATTTCATACGAATAATTTAAAAATTTCTAATGAAATATCGTATATAATATTATTAGATTTAGGATTTTTAATTGTTATTTTTTTTAGTTTAAGAATTTAGATTACATTTAGAAAATAGTATCATTCTTAAAAATTAATATCTTTAAAGGTTAAAATAACCTTTATCATTATTTTTTTTCTTGGATTTTTAATATATTTAATTAAAAAATAGGGTATATTCACAAATTATAAAAAACATAAAAGCAAAAATATAAATTAATATAATTGAATTATCACTATAAATATATAATATTCTACTTTTAAAAATAACTTAGAGGATTTGATTAAATCTTGGTTTCAAAAGAACAAAAAAAGCTGGAACGCGTTATTAATTTTATGAAAAAGGGATTGACTTCTTTATCAGATGATCTTGGGGAAACTGTTAAAGGAATTGAAGATTTTATAAAATCTTTAAATAAGGCATTAAAAGATTTGAAAGAAGTAAAAGTTGAAGCTGAAATTCAAACAGTTAGCACTTCCTCTAAAATAGTTGCAACGCCGACTACTGGTAATGCTAAAACAGCTGCTGCGAGTACATTATTTAATTTATTAAGTGGAGGGAAAGCACCAGCTCAAGCCCCATCTACTGCTAGTGCTAGTCCTGGACTTCCTAAACCTCCTATAGTTGGGGCTCCAAAAGCTCCTCCTAGTGGTGGTGGTCCTCCAAAAGCACCTCTAGGTGGCGGTCCTCCAAAACGTGCTAACTTACCTCCCGCTCCAAAATTGCCGCCAACATCAGGAGGTACTGTTTCTCCTGCTGCTCCAAGCGGTGGAGTTGTAAAGGCACCAACTTTTACTAAACGAACGGGTCCCCCTGCAGCTCCTAGTAGCGGCGGTCCACCAAGAGCTCCCGGAGCAGTACCTCCCGGAGCGCCAACAGCATCTAGTATCGCACCAAGAGCAGGAGGAGGTTTAAGTTCCTTAAGAGATGAGATGCTTGAAGAATTGAATCGTTTAAAGAAGATAATGAGAGGAGAATAAGCAAAGTATTATTTTTCTTTAATGATATAACTCCTATTTTTTATTGCTCTAATTATTTTCAGAAAGTTTTTTATTTCTTTAAGAAGTAATTATAATAGATGGAGAAAAAAGATTATATATTATGTGAAGATAAAATTCCTATTGTTGTTCCTAAAAGTATAATGGTTTTTGCCGGACATCCTGATGATGAAATTATATCTTGTGGGGGAACGATACTTAAATATAAAGAATTAGGGTCTGAAATTATAATAGTAATTGCTACTAGTGGCTTAGGAGGCTATACTAAGAAGTCAGATAAACACAAAATTTTAGAACATCGTAAAAATGAGTTAAAGTTAGTTGAAGATATAATAAAAGCTAAAATAATTGATTTAAATTATTTAGATATTGAAATTAATAGGAAAAAGATATCAGAAATTACAAATCTAATACGAGATTGGCAACCACAAGTTATACTAATACCTCATTTTTCAGATTTTCATCGTGTACATCGCAATTTGTCTTTAATTGCCCGTGAATCAATATATCATTGTTCTAGTGGAAAAGCGTATGGAGGCCATGAAAGAAGTTGGATTCCTTATGGGGTTTATTACTATGAATCTCCATCTTGTAAGTTTCAATATATTGACGCCTCAGTTTTTGTAATTGTCGATATAGAAAATTATTGGAATAGGAAGAAACATATATTTAATCAAGTTTATGAATCACAAAAAGAAGTACTCGAGCGAGTAATGGAATGGGCAGAAGACACGGCAATTTTAAGAGGGAATGAAATTGACACAAAATATGGGGAAGCATATATTCCAATGACAGAATACACACCTCTCAAAATCCTTTTGGTTTAGATTGCTAAAACTGGAGTATATTTCACTGAAAATTTTATTAGTATAAAATTAAATAAATTAATTGATTATTAAATCAAAAGAGTATGGAAAAGAATTCCAACTCTACTTTTATATTATGGGAAATTTAACAATTGTTCTCGATTTAGGATCTTTCGCAACAAAATGCGGTTTTGCTGGAGAAGATATGCCATCTCAGGTCTTTTTCACTATTGTTGGAACTCCTAAATACCAACAAATCGATTTTGATTATGGAGGCACAAAAACCGAGGAATTTTATGTAGGAGATGAAATCCAATCATTAGGCCTCTTTAAAGTTCTTTATCCTATTGAAAAGGGAAGAATACAGGATTGGGTATCGTTTGAGAAGATAATTGATTACATTTTTTACAATCTTCGAGTAGATCCAAGCTTAGTGAATATTCTTTTCGCTGTACATCCTTTATTTCCACAGCAGGATTTAAGCCGATTATTTGAATTATTTTTGGAACACTATCAATGTATGGCATTTTATCCGGTATTAGATTCAATGCTACCACTATACTCTGGAGGATTTCAAACAGGTTTAGTTGTAGAAATCGGTGATAGTCTCACTAGAATTGTGCCAATTTATGAAGGGTATAAGCTAGATCATGCAATAAGGATTTTAGAATTAGGTGGTAGGGTTTTAACTAGATATATGGAAAAAATCCTAGGTGAGATTGGATTCTCTGCTGACTCATCAATAAGACGAGAATTAGTTAGAGCGCTGAAAGAAAAAGCATGCTTCGTGTCTTTAGATTATAAAGAAGATCTTAAGCGTATTGAGCAATATGAGAAGCCTTATTCATTACCTGATGGGTCTACTATTAAGTTAAGTGGAGAACGATTTAAAGTTCCAGAACTTTTTTTTAATCCTTCTCTAGAATTAGAAGAAGTTTCATTACCTCAAGCGATAATGGATGTAATAGATGAATGTGATGTTGATATCCGTCCAGAATTATTAAATAATATATTTTTATCTGGAGGATCTTCCATGTTTCCTAATTTAAAGTCGCGTATTCATCAAGAGTTGGAATTAGAATTAGCAAGAAGAAAGAGAAAAAGCCAAACTATAAAAATTATAGCACCTAGAGAACGGGTTTTTTCTGTATGGGTTGGAGGGTCGATTTTATCTATGCTACCAGAGTTTCAAGACTTATGGGTTACAAGAGCTAAATATTTCAATGAAGGTATCCCAGAAGGCCTGTTATAACTTTATTATGCCAAAAAATCTAAGCCTTTTACTTTTGACTCGAAAATATTACATGCATATTACATTTTATTAAAAATATTATTCTGATATTATAGTATAAATATATTTCTTTTTTTGGTGGAAAAAGCAATGGAAGAATTTCAAAATAATAATTTGGATCAATCGAAGATGTTAAGAAAATATTTCAAACCTGACTACTCAGGTTTGTTTAATAAAATCAAAAGTATAAAGGTCCCTGTAAAAAATGAAATCTTAATAGAATTATTAGACGGCAATTGGCATTCAGAACTGGATTTAATTCGAATAGCAAAACGTCAACAAAAATTTATGGGTGCTGTTACGTTAGGTATGATGATAAACTCATTAAACAACGTATTAAAAAATGATTATGTTGAAAGGAGAATAATAGATGAGAAGTTGTATTACAAAATTAGCGATAATTATGTTGGATTAACCCGTGCTGCATTTAATAAATATAAATTCAAACTAGATTAATTAAGTAATTTTTTATTTTCTAATACACTTCTCATTTATAATTTTATAGTCACTACATTTATCACAGAAACCTTTTCCACTTTTATCATTTAACCCTTCATTCCAGCATTTAGGACATAAATAATAGATAAATGGCTTATTATTCTTATGTAAAGTTATTTTAAAAATATTAAATTCACATAATGAGCATATTGAATTTAATAATTCTAGAGTACCCTTTTTGGGTAAAGATAAATACTTTTTACAATTCTCATCTGAACAGACAAGAAAACGCTTACTGGGAAGGTTAACAAATTTCATAGGATGATTATTACAAAATGGGCAATTTGATTTTATTAGAGGAAACTCTTTAGGAACTCGTAAATCTAATTTCTGCTTAAAATTATCTATATTTGAGATGATCCTCTCTTTATTTGCCAATAATTTGTCAAATAATACTAAAAAGTCTTTTTTAACGTCATTAACAACATTCTGCCAACTAGCTTTTCCATCCTTAATATCTCCTAATTTCATTTCAACATCCCTGGTGAAACTTGGTTTTAGAAATGGTAACCATATCTTTATTAAGTTCTCAATCAGAAAACTTCCTAAATCGGTTATGAAATATTGATATCTCATTCGTTTAATTAATTTCCTAGTTTGAAGTAATCTGATTATTATTGGTCTTGTTGATTTTGTGCCTAGATGATTTCTCTCCATCAATTTTAGTAGAGTTGTATCCGTATATCTAGGGGGAGGTTGAGTTTCTTTTTGATTGAATAGAATCTCCTTAATAGGTATTTGATCACCCAAGATTTGTATTTCTGTTTCATATTTTGGTTTCAAAAACGGAGCAATTTCCAAGAAACCCTCAGAAATTAATGATACTATTTGGGCATTGAATAGCTCATCCTTAATTAAAAGTTTTAAAAATTGTTTTGATTCAGTTGCTTCTTCACCAAACAAAGCAAGATAGTGTCTTGCTAGTAAATTATATACTTTCTTCTGAAGATTATTTTCAAGTTTATCATCCATTAATTCTAAACTAACAAGAGGAGTAATAGGTGGATGATCACCTGCATCCTTTTTACCTTTAGTTGGCCTAATTCTATTATTTCTTAATAGCTTATTTGTATAATTGCCAAATAGTGAGTGATCAAGGAAATTATTAATTAAATCTTTATGATTAAAATTTGGCTTATAAACATCGCTTTCTGTTCTAGGGTAAGATATAATTTTATTTAGGTATAAGTAATTCATTGTGCTCATCGCAAGATAAGCAGATATCTTTAAATTTTTGGTTAATAGAACTAGTGCCTTTGAAGTATTTAATGGAGTTGGTGGAGCTCTTTTAGTAAGCTTTTTAGCATGATCAATAATTTTAGCAATTTTTTCGTTTTTAATTTTAAGATATATTTCTTTAACTTTTTTCTCATCCTGTTTTTTAAAAGGATTTAAATCATGTTGTGCCTTAAAATATCCTTTTTCATGTATTAGAATAGCTTCTATAGTGAAATAAGGCTCTGGCACAAATGTAAGTATCTCTTGTTCTCTTAAATGAATTAAATATAAAAGGGATGTTTGCACCCTTCCAATTGAAGTGAATTTAACTCTAAATCGATTTAATAAAGGACGAAGTGTGTTTGTAATTTCTCTTGTGGATGAAAAACCAATAAAAGCATCAATTATCGAGCGTGCTTCTCCAGATTCACCCCAATTATATTTAGGAGTAATTAAATTATTAAACTTTTGTAAAATTTCAGTTTTTTGAAGTGAACTGAGCCATAGTTGAGATACTCTAATATTTGGTTTTATATGTTTTATATATGGTAATGCTTCAAACAGTCCAATATTACAACCTTCTATATCAGCATCTGTGCCAATAATACAATGATTTGAAATTTTAGAGTATTCTTTTAATGCTTTAATATAAGGACCCGTAGAGCTTATCGGAACCTTTTTTATGGCATTTGGATTTGTAATAATTTCACGTGGGTTAGTATTTACCCAACTTTTAAAACTTGGTGTATTTCGATATTCTAGAATATGACCTCTTAATGGAATCACAAAAACATTTCTTAAAGGAACATGATAAACATTATACTTTTTTGTTTTATTTATTGTTTTTACTGGTCCAAGAGCTTCCGCTATAGCTTCAGCTGCTTTTTTTTTCTCAGAAATTATTATAGTTGACATTATAGCTATTCTATATTACGTTTTTATTGTTTTAAAAAATTTAACCTTATTAATTTAAGTTTTGATACAATTCAGAATTTCTAATTATTTAAAAAGAAAAATTCCTTTACTTAGTTTTAAAGAAATGAACCACACTATTATATTTAATTATTATTAGTGTGTCAAGATTCATTTAGAGATCTATTTGAGTATTATAACCTAATAATTTAATTCTCCCAAATTGGTAAAGTAAAGAAAAACTCAGTTCCTTTATTTAAACCTTCAGATTTGACCCAAATATTTCCACCATGAGCTTCTATAATCCCTTTTGCAATATATAATCCTAATCCACTTCCTTTTTCAAATGCAGAAAGATTTTCAGAATATTGCCCAATGGAGACAAATTTTCCAAATAATTTATCTATCTCTTTTTTAGTTAAACCTTTTCCATAATCTTTTATTCTAAATAGGAAATTATTATTTTGTTTTTCAGCGGAGATTTCTATTAAACCACCTTCATTAGAAAACTTAATGGCGTTGGAAATAAGATTTGAAAAAACTTGATAAACTCTTAAAGAATCTACATTTAATTTAATAGATTTATCAACGTCCAATTTCAATTTTAAACCTTTTTGATTAATTTGAAAGTATAATTCTAATAGGGAATTTTCTACTATATTATGAATTTTTTCTTCAGTAAGTTCTAAATCCATCTTTTTTGCATCTATTTTCATAACATCCATCAAGCGATTGATGTAATCTTCAAGTCGACGGACATTACTTAGAGATCTCTCTAAATCCTCTTTAATCTCTTCTTTTAAATCTTTTTCTCTCATAAAGATAAGATCGATATATCCTCCCACAGAAATTAGAGGTGTTTTTAGTTCATGAGCAGCAATACTTATGAAATCGGTTTTTAATTTATCTAATTCTCTTAATTCAATATTTTGTTCCCTTAACATCCTTTCTGATTCAATTAATTTCTGTTCAGCAATCTTTTTATCAGTAATATCCAATATTATAATTTGAATAAATACTTTATTACCCAATTTAATATTTGAAATTTCTGATTCAACCCATGCAATCGTTCCATCTTTCTTAAAAATCTGTATGACTTGAGGTTTCATTTTTGGTATCATAAATTCTCCATCACTAATGAGATTTGTAATCCTACGTAAGGCCAATTTGGTATCAGAAGGATACACATCTAAATGAAGATAATTTTTACCAATTAAATCTTCTTTGGTATAGCCGAACAATTTTGGTGTTGTAGAATTAACATCAATTATTAAACCATTTAAATCTAATAATACAATCCCATACGGGGAGTTTTCAAATAAATGTCTATACTTTTCTTCAGATTCTATTAATTTTTCTTCCGTAAATTTCTTATCTGTGATATCTATTAATGTAGCTAAAACAGCAGATTTCCCTTTATATTCTATTAACTGTGAATGCAATTCTATCCACTTAATTTCTTTTGAAGGCGTAATTATTCTACAATCATAATGAGATGGTAATTTAGATCCTTCATTCAATTTTGTTATAAGGTGTTCAAACACAAGAAGTTGGTCCTCATCATGAATCTTTTTAAAGAACTCATTTTGAGTCCAACTCAAAATGTCCTGAGAAGTATATCCCGTAATTTTAGATATAGCATCGTTACTGTATTTAATATATCCATCTTGTAGAATTACTATACCCATTGAAGACTGTTCAGTCATAGACCTAAATTTTTCTTCTGATTCTCTTAATTCCTTAGTTCTCTCTAGAACAATTTGTTCAAGTTCTTTATTCAATTTCTTTAACTCTTCCTCAGCTAGTTTCTTCTCCGTTATATCTCTTCCGATAATAATTCCTTTAATCTTCCCATCTAAATCACTAAATGCACTCCCTTTAAATTCTATCCAGATCCAATTACCTTTTTTATGGTGTATCCGAAATTCTGATACCCCCTCACCTTTTTTAAGGCCTTCAATCAAGGTATTCAATGCTAATTTTTTCTCATCGGGATAAACAAGGCTTAACACTGATGTACCAATAATTTCTTCTTTCTTATATCCTAATATGTCAAAAAAAGGTTGTTCATTAGCATATTCAAATTTCAATTTTTGATTTATTATTGAAATCAAATCATAAGCATTCTCAGAGATAAGCCGATACCTCTGTTCTGATTTTTTTAGTTCGTGTTCTAAAATATATTTATCAGTAATATCATGTATTATTCCGTAGAATCCAATTTTAATTCCTTCCGAATTATATTTCAAATCTACAGAGGTCTCTAGTATGATGATTTCTCCATCTTTTCTCTTAAATTCGAATTGGAGAAATTTTTGACCTATACCAGTCTTATAAACTTGGTTAAATGCCTCAAATGCTTTATTCCTGTTTTCTTGATCAGCAAATTTTTTGTAATTACTACCTAAAATTTCGGTTTCATTATATCCAAAGATTTCACTAAAAGAATTATTGATAAAAGTGAAATTTCCTCTTAAATCAACCTCAAAATATCCTTCTTTAATATTCTCGAGTATACTTCGATACTTTAACTCTGATTGACTTAATTTTTGCTCAGAGATTATTCTATTAGTGATATCGTTATAAGTAGATAGAAGTCCAACTACATTATTTTTTAAGTCATGAAGAGGGATTCTATTTACTTCAAACCATACTTTATTTCCATCTGGTAACTTCCAAGATTCTACCGAATACTCACTTTTATTAGCTTTTATTACATGTCTTTCTCTTTCTTGAATATGTGTTAGGTTATTTTTAGGCCATGGTAATTCTGAGTCTTTTTTCCCAACAATGAAATTTGGATCTCCCAATTTATTTATTAAGGCATAATTATTATTACATCCTAAATAATTTAAGTTAATGTCCTTCCAGAAAATATATTGTGGAATATTTTCAATTACCAAATCTAACATTTCATATGTTTTTTGTATAGCTAATTTTGAACTCCTTGATTGTAAGAATTTCCAAAATCTTATTTCTGGTAGAGTTTCAGTCATTTCTTTTAACTTTTTAGTACCTTTTATCCATTCTTTTTCAAGTTCTTTAAATTTCGAAATATCTTTTGAAATCAGAAAAATTTTAGCATTATAATCTTTATCAAAAAATCTTTTTCCTTTAACTTCATAGTATTTATAACCACCATTAGTCTTTATCCTAAATTCTTCTACAGCTTCTCCAGATTTTAAGACTTTCTTTAAAAATAGAATTGCACTTTCTATATCGGAAACATAAACATAATCCGTGAATTTATTTGATAAACAAGAATAGCCAATTGAATCTAGATGAGTTTTCTCATTTACAAATTCGCATTCAAGGGAATCATTTAGGATGTACATTAAATCCTCAATATTGTTAGAAAGAATTTCTATTAAGTCGTAATTACTATTTGAAATTGCTGACATTTTTTATCAAACCTTATGTGTTAATTTTAAAGTCGTAACAGATGTTATATAGAACTTAAATCTTTTATAAAAAATTAATTTTTTCATGAAAAAATTAAGATAACTTCATATCAAAACCCTGTTTTGTTGATATATTCTAAAACTTAATCGTTAAATAAATATATTATCATGATTATTTCATTATTAATAAATGTCATTTGTAGAACCTTCTTTCGAGATTGATAATAAAGGACGTGTAATTTGTCAATATCACAGTCAATTTCCTTTTTTTATGAAACCAGAAAAAACCCTCTTAGAAGAAGAATACGTTGATAAGATATTGACATGTAAAACTTGTCAGCATTATAAAGAAAATGATTGTTTCTTTCCAAAATTAGAAATTGATAAGATTGAAACCGATAGAAGAAGAGGACATTTTCAATGTAAATTATGTGGGAATAAAATCCATCGTATTTTAACTATAATTCAAAAGTTATATGTAAAAGACCGATACAATATTGACATTCCTTTAATATGTTGTGATTGCTATGAGAGTTTAAAAGAAAATAGTTTACTTAAAAATTTTAAACACTTTGTATCAGAAAAAAAATATGATCCTATGATATCTTTTGAATTTTTAATCATATTAGGAATGGTTGCTATCTTGTTAGCAGTTTTTTTACCATTTCTATTTCAATTTTTAATAATTTTTATTATATATTGGGTATTTGTACTAGGTTTCTATGTATATTACTACATAAGAAGATTTTATAATATACATAAAGGAAAGAAGTATTATACCAAGTTCTCTAAAAGTGAAGGGTACTAATAAGAATAATTCTTAAATTTTCTTAGATATTTTAAAGGTTCACTCTAAAAATATCTTGAATTGATTTTTCTTGCCGCTCCTTTTCTAATATATGGCGCCAATTTGGCTCAATTTCATCAAAAGCCTTTTGAGCAAGATTTTTTAATTTATCATCTGTAGAGTTCAAAAAGTGCCCTATAAAAACTAATGCTCTTTTATCCTTAATTCTCATAAGGCTTTCAATTATATAGATGATTTTTAACTTATTTTTTTCTATTTCGGGTTTATCTAATTCTTCTTTTAATTTTTCAATAATCCTTAAAGTTGCTCTCCCATCTCCAATTTGCCCTAATGCTTCAATTATTCTATTAACTACCATAGGATCATATTCATTTTTTAAGGCTCGGCATAGTAAATTTACTGCTCTCCCATCTCTAAGAAATCCCAACTGCCTAGCCGCTTCTGCTCTTTTTTGATGATTCCTATCATGGAATAATTGTTTTATCAATGCATTAAATTGAACATTTTTTTTGTGCCAGTCCATAACTACAATAATAATAATAGTAAAAATGTTATTATAATCTAATCTTTATATTTCATAATCCAAATAAGTCATCAATAAACTAGAAATCAATGAAGAAAAAGTTTTTTTATTTATTTAATAGAGAATTCATATGATCAATCCGTTTCTGTAATAACTTCAAAGTACCTACATCTTTTCTATGGAATATATTCCCCTTAATACACTCTACTCCTTGTTCAGCAATCTTTTCAGCTCGTTCCAAATTATCAGCTATTCCTAGAATTCCCATTGCTCTTGAGGTCGTAGTATAAATTTTATCTTGCTCCTTATATACTGAAGCATAATAGAATTTTGCTCCTATTTCTGCTAACTTTTCCCTATTGATTTCTACCAATTCATCTTTTTTTGGAGATACAGGATAACCTTCAGGAGCTAAATACTTGCAAACTGTAGCCATTCTCTTAAATTTAATATCTGATGATAATTTTTTATCAATTATTTCCATACAAATGTCATTAAAGTTCTTCTCTAATAAAGGCAACACATTCATAGCTTCAGGATCACCAAATCTTACATTGAACTCAATTAATTTTATACCTTTAACTGTTTTCATGAATTGTCCGTATAAGAATCCTTTATATTCAACACCCGTTTCTTTTTTAACTGCATTTACCACTTGTGTCATATCTTTAAGAGCCTTATCAACATCATTCTTATCGATAAAGGGCATGAGGTGGTCTTGCATCGAATATGATCCCATGCCTCCAGTATTGGGACCTTCATCATTTTCATAAGCTCGTTTATGATCCTGAACAAGTGGTGTGCCTATAACCTTTTTCCCATCAACGAAAGATTGAAGAGTAAATTCTTCTCCCTCACATTTTTCTTCTAATAAAAATCCGCTTTTTTTCTGGATTAATTCTCTACAGTAATCAATAATATCCTTTTTTGAAAAGAGATGATCACCATAAACTTTTACTCCTTTTCCACCAGTTAAACCATCTGGCTTGACTACAATGTTTTCTTCCCCCATATCTTTAATATAACTAGCAACTCCTTCCATTGAAAGAAATTTTTTACTTAATACATTAGAATTGATTTTGTATTTTTCTAATAATCCTCTTGTAAAGATTTTTGACCCTTCTAGTTGAGCAGCTTCAATTTTAGGACCAACACAGGGAATTCCACTCTTTTCAAGCGCATCTACTATTCCAACTACTAAAGGAGCTTCAGGTCCAATGACAGCAAAATCAATTTTTTTTTCTTTGCTATATTCAATAATTTCCTTGAAATCTGTTTCTGAATGAATTTTAACTTTCCCTTTACTTAATTCATCTAATCCAGCATTTCTAAAACTCATAAAGGCAAATAAATTTGCTCCACTATTTACTAAGGACTCTCCAATTACATGTTCTCTTGCTCCATGTCCAACTATTAAGGCATTTATCATATAAATCTTACCAAAATTATTGTTTTCTATTTCTTTAGAAAAATAAGGTTATTTTAATTTATTTTAAAATTAATTTTAAAATTTCTATTAACCAATAATTATTAGAGTCTTTATTTTTTAGTAGAATAAAAAATAATAATTAATTTTAATTTACTCTCCATAAATTATATACTACTTAGTAATTACAATTGATTAGGATTTGAATAAAAATGTCAGTTGATAAATTTCGTAAAGCTGCTCGTGTTATTGTAAAAGCTGGATTTTTACCTTTTCCTGTAAACAATACTA
The DNA here is from genome assembly GCA_048887145.1 of Candidatus Hodarchaeota archaeon. Lineage (GTDB taxonomy): Archaea > Asgardarchaeota > Lokiarchaeia > Sigyniarchaeales > SOKP01 > SOKP01. The sequence continues at coordinate 6,865 of JBHLKA010000042.1, read as the reverse complement.
TGATTGAGCTTTTGAAGATATTATTGGATGAAGAAGATTTAGATTTTATTATGGCATTTAGGAGAAAACCTTCACAAATTATGGAAGAATTAAAAATAAGCAGTAAAATGTCAGAGGAAGAGATATTATTTCATATAAAAAAATTAGCTAAAAAAGGTTTTATATTTAATCAACCAAACTCAAAAGGAGTTATGGTTTATCGCCTAATGCCCTTGGTAATGGTTGGAGTATTTGAATACACTTTTATGAAAAAAATCGAATTTACCGAAAATAATAAAGAATTAGCTACTTTATTTGCTAAACTTTTTAACGAATTATCAGATTTTATACAAGAAAATTATGATACGGTAATAACACTATTTCAAAATATGCCTCCATTTGATAGGACCATCCCGATTTTGGATAAAAATGTATCTGGTGAAGAAATAAAAATAGAGATTAATGAAACATTAGAGATTCCTGAAGAAGTGGTTATTCCTACACAGAAGGTGGAAAATATTATAAAAAAGTTTAAAGACATAGCAGTAGGTTATTGTTTTTGTAGACACCATCAAGATTTACTGGGAAATCCATGTAAACAAACTGAATTAAGAGAAAATTGTTTTACATTTGGAAAATCCGCTAGATATGTTGCGGAGCAGGGATTTGGAAGGATCATTTCACAGGAAGAAGCCTTGAAATTATTAAAGGACTCTGAAAAAGATGGCTTAGTGCATAAAGCTTGGCATCCTCATTCTGATATCTCGAAAGATGAAACAAGTATATGTAATTGTTGTGAAGATTGCTGTGGTACATTCGATTGGTGGAGAAGAGGGTCGACTGCAATGATAAATTCAACCAATTTTATTTCGATTATCGATAAAGATTTATGCGTAGGGTGTGGTACGTGTATAGAAAAATGTCCTGTTGGTGCTGTTGAATTAAATGGTGATAATAAAGCAGAAAGAAATCCAGATTGGTGTATAGGATGCGGAGTATGTGTACACTTTTGTCCGGAAAATGCTATTTCATTAAAAGAAGGAATGAGAAAAGTTTACGTTCCCCCTCCAAGATTAAGAAGTTAGAATGGTTTTTCTGTTTTATCTAATCCTTTTTTATTCAAAACTATGAATCTTTTCTTTAAATTGTTCTATTATGTTTAAGATTTCATTTAATCTTAAGTTAAACTCTTTTGGTTTAACTTTTTTAAATTTTTCAAAATCATTGGCAATTTCTTTTAATTCATCAATCCATATTTTCATCAATATTTCACTTTCTTGTCCTTGAATCCTATTTTTTAATTCAGTTGAAACCAACGACTTAATTTTATCAATGAGTTTATTTTCGTTAATAGTATAAGATATTTTTAATACATCTTGCTGTGTTTTGAGAGTTCTTAGCTCCTCTGAAACTTCAGATTTATGTTTAAAAAACTCATCATTAAATTTTTTAATCATATCCATTATAATCTCTTCTTGAACTTTGATTTTTTCCTCAATTTGCTCCCTGTTGTAATATGTTTCTTTATTAATTTTATTTACAACGTTTTCGATTTTATTGGCTTTTTCTATTACTTCTTGAATATCCTTAGGCAGGGTTTTTATTGCGTTTAGTTTAATTTCAATTTTTTCAATTCTCTCTGTTAAATTTTGAATCGATTTGGGAAAGGTCTTTAATGCGTTTATTTGATTTTCTATCTTTCTTACTTGATCTGTCAGATTTTGGAAATCTTTAAGCTTAATATCTTCTAATTTCTCTTTTTTAGGTATCTAACATCACCACGATTTTTAAATAAAATAATTTCATACTCACTTATTAGAATTAAGATTTAAAATATTATCCAACTTTAATTCAAAATCTTCTCTTAATTGATTTAATTCTTCAGATATCTTTTCAATTTTTTCCATTAGGGAATCAATGGGAGTAGCTTTCAAACTTAGAATTAAATCTTGGACAATATTTAAATTATTTTTGAATGTTTCAATAATACTATTTTTAATTAAATCGAATTCTACTAAATTAGCTTGAAAATCTGAGTAATCTATTTTGTTTGTTTTAATCTCTAGTTGTTCATAATCTGGAGTAACTATTTTTTTTACAATTCTGGGAGTTATTTTCTTTTCTAAAATAGTTGAATCTACATCTTCTAAATTAACAATTAGGTTAATTAAATCATTTGTATTCTTGTTTATCAAACCGATAAATTCATTTGCAATTCCTTTAAATTGTTCAGTATTACTTTCTTTTTCCAACTTCATTAGATATCTAAAAATTATTAATTCAAATGCTTCTGAAAGATTAGCCTTTGTTTTTGCAGAAATAAATACTAAAGGTAATTCTTTTATAACGCTTTGTCGAACATTGTTCAACAGGACATCTGAATCTTCAGGTTTAATTAAATCAGATTTATTTCCAATTAAAAAAACTATACATTCAGGGGACTTATTCCTTAGATTTTCTAGATAGGTTCGTTTAAGTTCTAATAATGTTTCTTTTGGGTTTGTTAAATCAAAAACCAAAAATGCAGCATCGATATTGCTAAAAAATACAGGGTTAAGTGGATTAAAAGATCTTTGTCCACCAATATCCCAAATATTTACTCTAATATATTCATCTTTTAATTTATATTCTTTTCTTACTATATTAGAACCAATTGTAGGGATATACATGCTTGGAATCTCTTTATCCATAAAGGCATTAGTCATAGAAGTCTTTCCAACACCCCAGTAGCCAAAAATAGTAAGTTTGATGTTTATTTCAGAAACAATCATTTTTTTATTTCACGATTGTTTTAACCGAGTCTAATTTAATAAATTATAACAAGAGAAATATATAAATTTGAGCTAAAAAAAGAACTTAACTCTGCTTGAAAATGAAAATAACCATCATAGCATCAAATTACTTAAATCTTTTCTTTAAATGCTTGCCAATTTTAACCATAAGAAAATTATTTAATTACTAAAATGGCAAATTAGGTTTTGCAAAATAAAATAGAATTTTTTTCAAATAATTTCTGCTTTTTTTTCTTTAGAGAATTTCTTATAAGCGTAAATTATTCGCTGGATTAGTGTAAAAACTGTTCCTATCGCTAAAACAATCATAGTCCAAAAAACTGCTTTATGAAACCAGATTTGAAAAATGGATCCAATTAAAAGAATAGGAATCCTATCTGTCCTTTCAAGTAATCCAATGCCATATAAGCCATTGGCACCTAGCGCTTCAATTTTAGCACGTGCATAAGAAGTTAAAAATGCACCTAATAATACAATTAGGCTAATTTCAATTGAAGTGTATCCTCCAAAAAAAACACCAGTAAAAATGAAAAAATCTCCAATTCTATCTAATGTTGAATCCAGAAAAGCTCCGAATTTGGTTGGACCCTGAAGCCGGGCAACAACTCCATCCAATTGATCAAAAAATTCTGTTATGAAAAGAAAAATAATAATTATCAAGAGATTTTGGAGTAAAAAGCCAAAAAACGTTATAATTGAGGAAAGTAAGCCTAAGATTGTAAAATAATTGGCAGCGATTTTTATTAATTTCTTTCCTAAAGGAGTCAATAATTTTTCAGAAAATTTTTTTATATGGAGCAGCATTGGATAATCCTTCCTAATATTTGATAAAAATTGTTAGAGATTTTTAAAGAAAGAAAAAAAAATTATTGGAAACAAGTTAAATTCCATAAATCGGTGGAAATTTATTTTGAATATATTGTAAGAAGTAATCTGCATTTAAATCTTCTCCAGTAACTTTTTTAATTAAATCAGAAGCTTTGAATATTTTTCCATGTTGATGTATATTTTCTTTTAAATAACTTAAAAGAGTAGAAAATTCTCCTTTTTTATATTCTTCCGGTAATGAAGGATGTTTCTTTAACGCATCATTATATATTTGTGCCCCGTACAAATTACCTAAAAAGTAGGTTGGGAAATAACCGATGGCGCCCATTGACCAATGTACATCTTGTAAAACCCCTTGAGCGTCATTTTGTGGGGTGATTCCTAATAAATCTTCAAACTTAGAATTCCATAACTCTGGTAATTCTTTTACCTGAATCTTCCCATCTATTAGATCTTTCTCTAATTCAAATCGTAAAATAATGTGTAATCCGTACGTTACTTCATCTGCATTTACTCTAATAAATGATGGCTGAACGATATTTATAGCTTTGTAGAACTCTTCCATTGGATAGTCTTTTAAATTCTGAGGGAAATATTCTTGAAAAATAGGATACCAATACATCCAAAATTCCTTACTTCGAGCTACTAAGTTTTCCCACATTCGTGATTGGGACTCATGAATTCCCATGGAAGTGCCTTCACATAGAATTGTATCATGTAATTCTTCTTTAATACCCATTTCATAAAGAGCATGCCCGCATTCGTGTATAGTACTAGTAATACAATCTGGAAAAGGTTCTGTTGTCCTTGTAGTGATTCTTGTATCTAAGGAGGCAACTGATGATGTAAATGGGTGGGTTGATTTATCTTGACGTCCATAGCCGAAATTAAAGTCCAATTTTTTTATAATTTCACGACTTAGTTTGAATTGCGTGTCTGGATCATAATTTTTCTTTAATATTGAATCATCAGGTTTATTTGAAGATGCATTTAACCTTTTTACAAAATCTATTAGTTTCGGTTTTATCGGATTAAAAACATTAGCAATCCAATCATATGTAGCACCAGGTTCATATAGATCAATTAAAGTAGAATATGCATCTGGATGAGTTTCAAGCCTTCTTGCTTTTTCTTTTTGTAATTCAATGTTCTTTTCTAGGATATTTTGGAAAATTGAGAAATCACTTTTGGATCTAGCTTCTCTCCAGATTTTAGCAGCTAGTATACTAGTTTCAGCGATTTCTACTACTAATTCTTCAGGTAATTTCGTTGCGAGAGTATATTCTCTAGTAATCTCTCTAAGCATTGCTCTTTCAATTTCATTAAGATTAGAAAGTTTTTCAGCTTCCTTTATTAATTTACCAACTTTTTCTGAGGTTAACCTTTTATGAACTAATTTTTCTATTAAGGAGACTTGTTTAGATCTACCTTCTAAAGATTTGTAATTTTGCATATTAACTTCTTGATCCCAACTTAAAACCGATTGTATATATTTTAAACGCATTATTTCTTCAAAATATTCCCGAAGTACTTTAATTACACTCATAATTATATCCTTCCTTTTATATTTCAAGAAATGTTATTATACTTTTTTGAATATTCAATTGTTTTAAAAGAAGTAGGTTGTGAACTTTTATTGAACTAAAAAATAAGTATGGAGATTTTTTATAAGTTTTCTTGCTTAATAAATATTTCAGCAGCAATTTCAACATCTTCTAATGTTAAAGTTCTTCCCAAAGTAGTTTGTAATTGATTTACTAAATGCTCACACAATTTTAAACTCAGCGTGCTACCCTTCTTTTCAATTAATTCTTTTAATACCTTTGAAAAATCTTTAGAAGGAATTGCTTCCTCTATTGTTGCTTTATGTTCTGAAGGTGTAATAGAAGCCCCAATTTTGATATCTTCTGGCTTAAGAGTATCTTTTTCTCCCTTTATTTGATCTTTAGAAGGTTTAAATAAAGTTAACTTTCCTATCTTAGTTTCTTTAATTTTTGATTCGTCTTTTTCTATTTCTGGTCTACCAATTTTAGGAGTTATTTCAGAACGTATCTTAGATTTATCAAGCGGAAGTGGTTTAACAGTTACTGGTTTTGTAAATTTAATTTGACCAGGGATTTCAAATTTCTTTTTACTCTCTACCTCACGTCTAACTCTTTTTTCTTCCTCTAATTTTTCCTTTAGTTCTTCTAAAGTTTGTTTAAATGACGCTACATACGTAAAATCTTGAAATGTATTGCATATAGTAATTAATTCTTTATACTTTGACATAGCTAATACCAAGTTTCCTTCAGCTTTTGCATCTTCTGCTTTTTTCTTTAACTGTTCGAAGTTTGGAGGTAAAGATTTTCTTAATTTCATTATATCAGATATTAATTGAATAATTTTATCTTTAATACCTGGCTCTGTTAGAGAGGTTTCTTCAAAATTAGGAATTCCCAATTCATTTTGAATTAATTTAATATCTTCCTCATTGACTAGATCTCGTTTATTCCCAATAATTAATAACTTCGACAATTTACCTTCATTTCGGTGTAAATCCATAAAATGATTTATAACCCGCAAATGATAATTTGATAAATCGAATAAGAGTAATATTAAATCTGCTCCACTAATAAATTTAGACCACAATAATGAGAAATTGTCTTTAAGTTGGAAATCCCATATATCGAATTTTAAGTTATCAATTTGAAAAAGTGAAGATTTAGCAAAATTCATAATATTTTTTTCATCATTACTTTTTAACATTTTAAATAACGTAGTTTTTCCAGAATTAACAGGTCCAACAACAACTATTTTTGAATGTAATTCATATTGCATATCCTGTAAAAATTTTTCAAACTCCTGTAGGTTTAAATCTTTTTTCTTAAGAACTATAGGATCAAGAAAGTATTCATTAAATCTTTTACTTATCGACGCTAGAATTTCTTCTACGTGTTCACGATTATCTACCAAATCAGTTATCATTAAAAATAGATTATCTTCAAGAGTTCTATGAAAAAGTTGATATTCTCCTAACGGTTTCTGAAATATTTTTCCAGGTATAGGCATATCTATATAAGACTTAATAGTTCTTTTTACATTTTCTAATTCTTCATCTCCTAGAGCCATAGCATATACATAATTGAAAATTTGTTCACCTTTATAGAAAACGTGAAGTTGCCTTAACATTTTTTTAATCTATCTCTATTTAGGAATCCTTCTTCTATTCTTAATAAAAATATAAAAATTACTTATTAATATATTTTAATATCATTACTTTTAAT
>JBHLKA010000041.1:0-19295 GCA_048887145.1 Candidatus Hodarchaeota archaeon | reverse complement strand
TGCATAAAATTCAAATTTTCACCTAAATTGGTTAAGAATATGGGTTTTAAACCAAAAGTATACTTCACTTCAAATGTTTTTACCCCTTCTGAAATTGGTTCTAACAATAAAATCAATCAAAAGATTAGAGATAATATAAATAAATTATGGGAAATGCTAAATAATATTGCTGAATTAAAAATATTTACCGGTAGGTTTCCAACAGAAGCGGAACTAAAAGGGGATATTGAAGAATTTATCCCCGACTTAATAGGATGTCATCTAAGTCATAAAATTTCAGCAAATATTTTAAATAGATCCAAAATTTTTGCGATATGTACCTCTACTGCGGGGTATAATCACATCCAAAAAACACAAAATGATGATATTCTTATCACACACACTCCTGGTGTGCTTCATGAGACTGTTGCGGATTATACTATAGCATTAATTATGGCGAATCTAAGGAATTTAATTGATCTCCACAAAAATGTTTGGAATGGAAACTGGTCTACTACTAATAAATGGGATATGGATCAAAGTTTATCTTCAGTAATTTCAAATAAAATTCTTGGCATTGTTGGTCTAGGAGAAATTGGAAAAGAAGTTGTAAAACGATTATATCCTTGGGGTGTAAAAATTTTATACTATGATATTCTTCGGATGAAAGAATTTGAGAAGGTATATCCTAATATCGGATTTAAAGATAAAATGGAGGAAATCTTTCAAGAATCAGATATAATAAGTCTCCATATTCCATTGAACAAATTTACTGAAAAAATTATAAATAAAGATTTATTGAAATTGATGAAAAAAGATGCTCTTCTAGTAAATACTGCTCGCGGGCTTTTACTTGATTTCGAATCTTTATTAGATCTTTTAGAAAAAAAGGAAATCCAAATTAATCTCGCACTGGACGTCTTTCCAACCGAGCCACTCGACGTTAAAACACTCAAAAGGTTAAATAAAATTAAAAAAATCCAACCAGAACTACGGATATTACTATTACCTCATAATGCGAGTGCAGATGCAGATACTCGAGGAAAAATGAATATTATGTTTTTAAAAGATATTATTAAAATAATAGAATCAAAATCGTTAGAGGATCTTAAAGAAATTCATTTAATTCCAGAACAAAAAAGTGAAATATCTAAGAAAAATTGGAGAATATATAACTATTGGAAAAATTGAATTTTTATGATTCGCACATTTATAGCTATAGAATTAAAAGATAAAGATACAATAGAAAACATAGCTTCATTTTCTTCAAGGTTAAAACAAAATCAACCAAAAATTAAATTTGTAGAACCAATAAATCTCCATATTACAATAAAATTCTTAGGAAATATTTCTGAATCTATGGCACCCAAAATCTATAAAATTTTAAAAGAAGAAGTAAATGAATCTATTTTCCAAGGAAAAACACTTGAATTTAAATTGAAGGGTGTTGGCCAATTTAATAGATTTTCTGTATTGTGGATAAAACTTATTGGCGATATACAGTTCTTACAAACTATTAAAGATAAAATCGAACAATTGTTATATGAGAAATTGGGCATTGAGTATGATAAAAGAAAAGAATTCAAAGCGCATTTAACGATTGGGAGGTTAAAATCAAAAAATATTAACTACAAAAATTATAATATATTTAAAAAATTAATTCAAGAAAACAAGAATTTAGAGTTCGGTACTTTTAAAATAAATGAAGTTAAATTAAAAAAGTCAGTCTTAACTCCAAAAGGTCCAACATATTCTGATTTGGTTTATTAAATGTCAATATATCCTATTAAAGCAATTGTTTGGGATTTGGATGGAACATTAATTCATTTCAAAATCGATTTTATAAAAGCAAGGAAAGAAGCACTTAAAATTTTTCAGAAGAATGGGGTTCCTGAAAATTTGCTCTCTCTAAAATCTAAAACGTTAGATAATGCTAAAATCGCACGAAATTATTTTGAATCAATGGGAATTTCAGAAAGTAAAATAAATCAAATAATGCAAGACGCAAATTCCGCTATAGCTAAAGTAGAATATGAAGCAGCTATAAATCCCACTATGGTGAAAGGCATTGATAAAGTTTTAGAATTTGCTAAAAATCATGATCTTAAACAGGCTATCTTTACATATAATACTCAAGAAAATGCAAAAATCTCTCTAGCGAATATTAACCTTTTACATTATTTTGAATTAATTGTTGGTCGGGATAATATAAAAAACCCTAAACCACATCCAGATCATTTGAAGTTAATATGTGATAAATTAACAGTAAAAACTCAAGAAATAGTAGTTATTGGAGATATGGGAAGAGATATCGAGGCTGCACTAAACGTTGAGGCACATTCAATCCTAATATATACTAAATTATCAAAATACTTCAAATCAAATGCTTACAAAAAAGCAGATATTATAATTAAACCAAAAGAAATCCCCTTCAAACTAATAAGGACACTTGAAAAATTATTGGAGATAAATAAAAAAAATTATAAATAGAATTTATACTATTATTGACATAAATTTAATTAAAAAATTGAATTTCATCATATAAAAAAGGTTTAAATTATAAAATGGGAAGAATAGAGTTTGACCTTGATGTCCTTAAACCGCACCAACCCGACAATTTTGACTTAGCAAAAGCTTTAGAAAATATCCCTGGAGTAAAATTTGTTCAAATAAAAACTGACGAAATTGACCAGAAGACAACCTCTGTTTTTATTACTATAAAAGGAACTGATGATCTTTCGCTTGATACTCTTAAAGAGACTTTAGAAGATATGAATTGTGCTCTACATAGTGTAGATAGAGTCCAAATCGATAAAAGAACCTAATTTATTCTATCATTTTTTTAATACAATTTAACGATACTAAAAATGTCTCAACAAACAGCTCCAAAAGTATTTAAAGTAATAGAAGAAGATGGAGAAATCGATGATGAATTAGATTATGCTTTAATGAATTATTTAATACAAAATAGAGGGCCAGGATATACTGCTTGTCAACCAAAACTTGTTGAATTAGAAAATGGTAAAAAAGCGATAAGGATGGGTATCGATAATACCTTTATTGATAAAGATAATAAACTAATGGGATTAGGGATCGTAGGAAATTTAATTATTGATTATGATACTTTACAAGTCCTCTATTGTACTCCCGCCGAAGAACTTGAACGTAATATTGATAAATTAAAAAAAGCTGGTCTTCAACCGCAACCTAGACCTAAAGGGAAATATTGAATTTTGCTAACTCAATGTGCGCTTTCTTTTATAAAAGATTCATTATTTCTTATTATAGCAAAAATTTATTTTTAATCACATTCTAAACAGTACAAAGAAAATGTCAATTAAAGAAAGTAAAATTACACACTTAATAAGGGAATACTTAATTCAAGAAGGTTTATTAAGGCAAAATTTACCTGATAGTGAGAAAAAACTTGAGTTTGGATTTCAATTCGTTTTTCCCCCTGGACCTGTCGGCCAAAATATGTTTGTTTTAAAACCAAAACAAAAAAACCTAATAGTGATATCCTGTCGAATTCAAATATCACCTCAACACGTTAATGCTTTAAATTCTTTAAAAAATAATAAGAAAATGCGATTTTTTATGGATTTACGAAAGTTTTTCTTATTAAAGGATATCTTCTTTAGAATAGATATTCAAAATAATAGATATGAGATAAGCGATCAGATTTTTCTTAAAAAAAATGGCACTATTTCAAAAAATTCCTTTTTTAGGAGCGTACGTAAAGTTTTTACATGTGCAGCATATTCAAACATGATATTAAGCGATTATTGTTCAACTAAAATAAAGCCTGAAGATTTCTCTAAAACAAAAGATTTTAACTCAGATTTTTCTCTCTATTCGTAACGAGCGATTAGTGGTGAATAGTAATTTTTCAGAAATGGTTACGTGCTTTAGGAAAACTTGATTACGTTCAAGGAAATGCAAGACCAGATGTAAAATGTATATTATGCTCTGTAAGAGATAATGATGAGAGAGTAGTTTCGTTAAAAGTTTATCATGATAATACACTTTTCATTTCATTGAATCTCTATCCTTATAATCCAGGTCATCTCATGATTGTTCCAAATAAACATCTCACTAAATTTACAGATCTAACAAGAGAAGAATTAACCCATATAACAAGGACAATACAAGGTGTACAAATGCTTTTGGATGATCTCTATAACCCAAAAGGTTATAATATTGGAATAAATCAGGGAAAAATCGCAGGTGGTAGTATAGAACATATCCATATCCATATTGTGCCTCGATATAGTTCTGAATTAGGTTATATTGATATTGTGGGTAAAACAAGGGTAGTTCCAGAGGGTTTAAATTCAGTAAAGAAGAAATTAGAAGAAAGAATTAATGAGTTTCTTAATAATGAATTTTTTAAAAATTTTTAAATTAAAATAAGAAAAATTAAAAAAAAATCTATAAATTTTATAAGTAAACCAAATTATCTAGTAGCATTTCTTACATCTGCCGCAGTAACTCGCTTTCTTTTGTCAGTTTTACAAATCTTTAAAGCGTTCTTTGTAGCCTCAGCAGCTTGTTTTTCCAAGAAGCCAATTAACTTATCTAAAGCTTCTGCAGCAACTAGATCAGCACCTTCTTTTTTCATCAATCGTCTTATAGGTGCTTTTGCAATGTAAGTTTCTCCCTTTTTAGCTTTTGGCTTAGGTGCAGGTTTCTTTTTTGCCATAATTTTATTCCTCCACTTATGTTTTTATTATATTCTTGTTTTTTTTGATAGATGATTAATATTAACTACTCATTTCTATTATATAAATGTTATGTTTCGAAATGATACTTTAAGGAAATATTATCAATTGAATTTTTTAGATCTGAAATGTGCTAAATATATTTAGACCGACAAAATCCCACTATTAAAATAAATTTTTAATTTTTATTAAATAGCAAATAAATTTTTTTCGATTTCAATTATTTACTAAATATTAATTTCAACAAGAGATATTAAATATATAATATAATAGTTGATATAATATGAAATTTTGAAGTTAGCGAAAAAATGAAAAATTGCAATATTTGAATATGTAGAGGCTATTTTTAAACACAGTTATTAAATTAGTTGAAATACAAATGCTATTGATAAAATTAGAGCTATGAAAATTTATATAAAATTTTCCTGATTTATACCCCTACTAGAGGTAGGTTTAAAATAGTTACCTCAAGTTATATTTTTAGCTTCTCAATTTAAGAGAACTTCAATATTATAAAGGTTTATAGAAAAAATATTTAAAAATCATTATGATCTAAGAATATTTGAGATTATTTGAAAAAGATCTGAACTTTTTTCTAAAAATAAAAATTAAAATATAAATTATTTAATAAGTTATTTAAAACAATATAAAGCAATTTGATAGGAGAATTGACGCTTAGTCAAAATATCGAGGAACTTGAAGAATCTGAGATTGAAGGCGCTTTACAAACTCTTGGGTTTACAAAAAACGATTCAAAGGTATTACTTACTCTTGCTAAATATAAAATATTAAGTCCAGCAGATATTGCAAAATTTTCTGGAGTAGATCGTGCCAGAGTCTATGACAGTCTTAATAGGTTAATCGAAAAGGGATACATACAGAAAGAACCTATAAAACGAGGGGCAAATTATCAAATTATCCCTATTGAAAATATCTTTAAATCAATCCGAGAGGAGTATAAGCAAAAAATTAATGAAACTCTAATTATTGAAAAAGCGATAAGTGAACTAGAGGTCAAATCAGATGAATTTGAACCACGAGTATGGGCCATAGGTGATAGAGAAAAAATAAGAAAAAAAATTAAAGAACTTATTGAAACATCACAAAATCGAATTTACTTCATTATAACTCCTGATTTACTAATGGAAGAATTAGGAGGATATGAATGGATACTCAAACTATTATGGAACAAAAAGTTCTCCTCAAATACTCAGATAATCATAGCGTTAAAATATTTTGAGGCTCTTAAAGAAGAAATTAAAAAATTATTGAAATTATCCGTAAAAATTCATTCAATAGAGGGTGATAGTGTAATACCTTTTGGATTATTAATTACTGATAATGACTTTCTACTTACAACTTTAGATCAAGTAAGTGAAGCCCCAGAATACACATCAGGTCTATGGTTAGAAAATGGACGTCAAAAACAAATTATGGGCTATGAGCACCTTTTTAAACATTTTATTAGCTCAGAATGTAAAGAGATCAAATTAACCACTAAAAAGGTGACACCGGAAGCATAAAATTCTAATAAAATATTTTAAAATATGGATTATACATAAAAAATATATATAAAACCAATATTAATTTATTAACCAATTTCTCGCAGAAATTATGAAATAGAAAGATCTAGGGTGATAGGAATAAGCTATCGAGGAAAAGCATTGATGGTTGGATCTCCTAACGTTGGGAAAACTAGTCTATTAGCTCGTTATGTAGACAATAAATTCAGTGAAGAATACCATCAAACTATAGGAGCAAATTTTTTGATAAAAGAAATTGATCTAAATAAGATTATTGATAAAGTAGACATAACTAAACCTGAGTTAAAGAAAGACATTAAGGATAAAGGGTTTAAGTTATACTTTTGGGACGTAGGAGGTCAACAAGACAAGCTTTTTGCAAATGAATATTACTTTGTTCAAGCAGTTGGAGCTATGGTAGTTTTTAGTTTAAGTTCCTATGACTCCTTTAAAGATCTCGATTTTTGGATCTCTAAATTAAAAGAACTAAGTGGAGAAGTACCATATATCCTTGTTGGTAATAAAACAGATTTAAGAAGGGAAGTTACTAAAAGTATAGTTGAAAAAAAGGTTAAAGAACTAGGAGTTGAATATTATGAGACTTCTGCAAAATTAAATGAAAATGTTAATATGGCTTTTGAAAGGCTATCAATTCAAATTTTGAATAATTTAAAATAATTTCTTATTATCCTTATTCATAACAAATTAAATTTAGATGAATATTAAAATTTTAAATATTAGAGTTCAATGAGTTTTCTACTAATTCCTATAGCTCCATTATCAAGAACAAAATCTCGTCTTAGAGATTGCTTTTCCAAGGAGCAACTTAAAGATTTAACGCTTGCTATGTTTAAAGATTTAGCTAATAAACTGGAAAAGGTTGAAGTTTATGATCAAAAAATTGTGTATTGCAATAGTTCAGAAATATTAGAACTCGCGAATGAATATGGATTATTAGGTATTAAAGAAGAACTAACTACCCCTAGAAAGAATTTTGATGCTGTAATCAGAGATCTCAACCAAATAGCTATTTCAAAGTTCAAAGCTAAAGAAACTATCTTTATCTTTTTAGATACCATTTTGATATCAACAAATAACTTTTATGAGCTTCATTTCCTTATAAAAGATCATCAATTAATTGTTTGTCCTGCTATACATTCCGCAGGCATTTCAGTTCTTGGGAGAAATCCCCCTGATATAATACCCACCTTTTTTTCGGAACCAGATACCCCTTCACTTTTGGCTTTATTAAATAGAGCAAATGAATTAAATTTAAAAATAGCAGTTTACGATTCGTTTCGTGCTGGTTTTGATATTGATATTAAACAAGATTTAGTTTTAGCATATGAATATTTAAAAATCCTTAATTTAACAAATACAGAAACTTACCAATTCTTAAAACGAAATTTAAAGATATCTTTATTTAAAAAAAATATAAGAGATAATAGAGATTTTGAATTAAGGGAGTTAGAATTATAATTACTTAAAATGAAAAGGTAATATTTATCTTTATATTTTCATTTAATACACCTTTAACTGCATTCTGGAACTCTTCTCTTTCACTCTTTAATGTAGCCAAATATCTCATATAATCCCTATTCTTTCTATCTAGATCATTTTGAATATGCTCTAATCTCACAGAATTTGTAGATATTTGATTTTTAACATCTTCTAATTTTTCAAATAATCCTGCATCTTTTACATTTTGTTCTAATAACTTAGTTTCTTGCTTTAATTCATTTAATTCCTCAATAAAGTTAAAAATCTTTTTTTCTTCGAAAATAGAATTAATATTTTCAATTGTTTTTTCCTTAGTATCAGTCTTTAGATCTAACTTATTCTCTTCTAAAACATGGCGCAATTGGACTAATAAATTTGAAAAGTTTGGCAAATCTTGTCTTTCATTACGAAGAGTTTTTATTGGATCTTTAAGGAAATTTTTTAAGAAATTCATATTAAGATTTGATATATGAATAGTTTCTTTTTCCAATTCATGTTTCAACTTTTTTAATGCTTTTTTAAAACCTAATTGTTCATTAATTTTCATTCTTATCGTGAATCGGTTCTCTTTTTTATTTTCCAAATCTGAAAATAATGTGTTTTTTTCTAGCTCCATTAATTTATTATTTAATTCTTCCTGATGAGTTCTATGTTCCTCTAATTGTTTTTCAAAATCTTCTAAATCTCCTTTTGCATGTTCAATATTTTCTCGTAAACTAAAAAGTTTCGGTAATTTTTTTAGCATATTTTCAGCCTCTCTAAGATCCTCGTATTTCTTTCTTAAGAATTGATCTAATATTGCTTGCTTTTTTTGGATTTTACGTGTGATATAATTAAGTTCTTTTATTTCAGGTTGTACTTCTTTTTGAAACTTTGGTAATGATTTTCTTGCGATTTCATTTATATTAGTGAATAATTTCTTAATTGAATTAACTAGACTCATGATGTTATCGTAGTTTAATTCTTCTTCTGGAATTTCTATCTCATCAATTTCTTTTCTGATACGATCAGAGAAAAAATGTAAAGATTTTAACGCTTTTTCTTCTATTTTTCCTTCTCCCGCCTCTAAAAAATGATCCATACAAATTTTAATTTCTATTAAACTGTCTCTTATATCAGATATAAGTTTTTGAACCGCCTTTTTTATTTTTGCAAATTGAGAGTCTAATCGATCCTTATAAAAATCTTCAAATTCCTCTATTTCTACTTCAATCATTTTATCTCTATTTTTTTATAGATTCAATTAATTTTTTATTATTCATATATTTCTGTAAAACTCTAGGAATTCTTACAGAATGATCTTCATTTTGATAATTTTCTAATAAACAACAAATTGTACGTTCTGTAGCAATTGCTGTGGAATTTAATGTATGCACAATCTCCTTCTTTTCTTGGGTACCAACTTTTCCCATTCTAATTTTTAATTTTCTTGCTTGATAATCAAGGCAATTACTGCAAGAAACTAATTCTCTATATGCTTGCGAACTTGGAAACCATCCCTCAAGATCGTATTTCTTAGCAGCATTATCATTTAACTCTCCTGAAGCTAAATTAACTATTCTATAAGGGATTTCTAATTCCTTGAAGATTTCTTCCGTGTTAGCTAATAGTTCCTCATGAAACATCCAAGAATTATCAGGTTTACAGAATATATACTGTTCTGCCTTTTCAAACTGATGAACTCTAAATATTCCTAAAGTATCTTTACCGTGAGATCCTGCTTCTCGTCTAAAACAAGTAGAAATTCCAGCATACTTAATTGGTAAGTTCTCGGGTTCGATTATTTCGTTAAAATGATAAGCTGCTAATGTTTGTTCTGCTGTGGCAATCAAATAGAGATCTTCATCTTGGATTTTATACAATTGCTCTTCAAAATCTGCCAATTCCGCAGCAGCTTTAATTACGTCATATTTGATAAAAAATGGGGGCCATATGGGAGTATAGCCTTTGGAAATTAATTTCTCTAAAGAATATTTCAATAATGCTAAATTTAAGGATACGATATCTCCTTTTAAATAAAAAAATCTTGAACCAACTACTTCAGCTGCTTTCTTTGTATCTACTCCATCAATTTCACAGGTTAAATCAACATGTGACAATGGTTTAAACTTAAACTTAGGAATTTCTCCCACAACTCTCACAATCTCATTACTTTCTTCAGTCTCTCCGATTGGAACGGACGGGTGCAAAAGATTTCCGACAATATACCGAAAATTTTCTCTTTTTTCTAAATATTCCACCTTTAGTTTTTCTAACTCATCAATTTTTTGCTTTATTTTTATTGATTTTATTTTAGCTTTCTCAAATTTATTAACTTCTCTAGATTTCTTAAATTGACCAATTTGAATTGAGATTTCGTTCCGTTGTCTTTTTAATTCTTGCAGCTCTTTTAATACATCTCTCCATTTTTTATCATAATCTAATACTTTTCGCGCATTAGATGGGTCTTTAAATCTTTTTTCCTCTGAATCAATTATCTTTTCCAAATCATTTCGAAATAACTCGATATCGAGCAAATGAAATTCCCTCGAAATTTTATTCATGCTGAATTCTTTCAGCTATTGTTGAGCGAAGAAGAGCCGTTTTTATTTTTACTTTATCATAACCTACTTTGTCAATAATTTTCATTATTTTAATTCTCCTTGCTTTACCTTTCAAGCCTTCCTCAAGCATAAATTGCTTAGCAAATTCCTCTTTCTTATTCTCTTCTGACTCAGTCATTATTTAAAAATATTCTCGGTAGTAAAAAAATTTAATCAGAATTTTTACTTTCGTAATGGGCCTAATTTCTTTATTTCATTAGTAAAGTCAGTGATTACTTCAGCAAATCTTTTTCCTTCGGAAGCGCTTACCCATTCTAACCTGACGCGTTTTTCATTAACGCCTAACTGCTTAATAATTATGTTATATAACCTTTCAAAGCGGTCTCTTGCATATTCATTTCCAGAGATATAATGACAATCACCAATATGGCATCCACTAATAAGAACACCATCAGCACGATTTTTTAAAGCTTTTAAAATAAAAGAAGGATCCACTCTTCCGGAACACATAACTCTTATTATTCTAATATTTGGGGGATATTGGAATCGTGAAACTCCTGCTAAATCAGCCCCAGCATAACTACACCAATTACAACAAAAAACCAAAATATTAGGTTCAAAATCACCCTTCTCACCTTTCGATACAACTTTAGTCATTTTATAATTCCTCTAATGATTTAGTTTTCTCTAACAGATATGAATCAATCATCACACCTATTTGGTCGAAATCATAATGCTTTACAGAAATTGCACCGACTGGACAAGTAGCAGCACAAGTCCCACAACCTTTGCACAATGCCGAATTTATATAGGATTGCTTTAAATTCAAATTAAGATCTTCAAATTCCATTTTAATTTCCAAAAGTTCAATAGCATTATATGGACAAGTTTCTACACATTTTCCACATCCAATACATTTATCTGGATTAACTTCCGAGATTAAACCGGAAGTCTTTATTTCCTTTGCGCTTAAAAATCGACTAGCTCTACCAGCAGCACCACTTGCTTGTGAAATTGAATCTTGAATATTCTTCGGCCATTGAGCACACCCACATAAGAAGATACCATCTGTTGCAAAATCTAAAGGTCTTAATTTAACATGTGCTTCCAAGAAAAAACCATTTTTGTCTATTGGTACTTTTAGCATTTTGGCTAATTCTTCTAAATTATCTGCTGGAATTATTGGGGTAGATAGTATTATTAAATCGGTTTGAAATTCTATTTCATCCTGCAGATTCGTATCAAAAACCTTTATTTCATAATGTTCTTTGGCTCCCTTTTTTCTCGTGATTTCTGGGATCTTATCTAAATCATATCTCAGAAAAATTGCATCTTTTCTTCTTTCACGGTAATAATCTTCAAACTCCTTCTTAGCCATTTGTAAATCTCTATATAATACAGTAATTTCAAGTTCAGGTTTGATTTCCTTAAGTATATTTATATTCTTAATTGCTGTTGCGCAACAAATATTTGAGCAATATGTAATCCCTTCTTTTTGTCTTGAATTAGCGCATAAAATGGTAGTTATTCGATTTATGTTTTTTAACCATGAATTATCTTGTTCTTTTAATTTTTGTTCTAGTTCTAATTGAGTTATGACATTTTGGTTTTTACCATTATATTGGAATAAACCATTTGGTTTTAATTCCTTACCTCCAGTAGCAACAATAATCGTACCAACTTTAATTTCATTAAATAATTTTTCTTTATCGCTTATATTAATTTCATAATTTCCTATATACCCCTTAATATTCTCAACTTTAGATTCTAAGAAAATTTTGATATTTTTATTCTTTTTTACACTGTCAATTATTTCATTTAGAAAAACTGATCCCTTTTCTTGAATCGGAGATAAGATGTTAAGATAATTTAAAATCCCTCCCAATTTATTCTCTTTTTCGACAAGATATGTTTCAAATCCTTGTTCTGCAATGTTTAGCGCGGCAGTCATCCCTGCAACACCTCCACCAATAACTAATGCTGAAGGGATAATCTTAAGAGTTTCTTCTCGTTGTGGTTTTAGTAGTCTGGCTTTCGCTACAGCCATTTTTACAAGGTCTATAGATTTTTTAGTAGCTGCTTCTTTCTCTGTCATATGAACCCAAGAACATTGATCTCGAATATTAACCATTTCGAAAAGATATTTGTTTAATCCTGCCTCTTGACAGGTAACCTGAAACAAAGCTTCATGCGTTCTTGGGGTGCAGGAAGCTACAATGAACCTATTTAAATTATTTTCTTTAATAAGTTCTTTTATCCTTTCCTGAGAATCACTAGAACATGAATATAAATTTGCTTCACAGTGAACTACATTTGGTAATTTTTTAATTTCTTCAACAACATTTGGAACATCCACATATTTACCAATATTAATCCCACAATGGCAAATTAAAACTCCTATTCTCGGCTCTTCAGAAGTTTTAACTTCTTTTTCTGGGATTTCAAACTGTTTCTCCTTGATTTGAGTAAATTTTACCGAGTTTAATAATGTTGCAACTTGGGATGCTACTCCACTCGCATATGCTACAGTTTCAGGTATATCCATTGGACCTTGACAGAAACCGCATAAAAATATACCTTCTTTCGTAGACTGTAATTTATTGAAGTAAGAACGCTCCTTGAAAAAATTATATTGATCAAGTTCAATATCCAAGATTTTTGCTAATTCTTTTGTACCAGTTGAAGGAACTAAGGGTGAAGCTAAAACTACTAAATTCGCTGTAAAATCTTTTAACTCTCCAGTTTTCAAATCTTCATAGTGTATAATTAAATCATTGGTTTCAGGATCTTCTCTAATTTGACTAATTTTCGTTTGGTAGTATTTTACTCCATATTCCTTCTGAGCTCTCTGCGTGAATTCATAAAAGTTTTTACCATAAGCTCTAATATCATGTCTAAATACATAGCATTGCGATTTCTCAGAATGTTCTTTTGTGATTATTGCTTCTTTTGCTGTATACGTACAACATACACTTGAACAATATGGTACACTCTCATGTAAATCTCTTGAACCAGCACATTGAATAAAAGCAATTTTTTCAGGTTCTTCATGATCACTTGGTCTTAAGACGTGTCCACCGAACGGTCCAGAAGCACATAAAATTCTCTCATATTCAAGAGCACTTACTACATTTTCATATTGGTATCCCCACCTTAAAGATAAATTATCAGCTGGCATATCAAAACCAGTTGCTACTACAATAGCCCCTATATTTAGTTGAATTTCTTGAGGCTTTTGTTCATAATCAATTGCTTTAGCTTCACAAACTTTTTCACAAACTCCACATACTCCTTTTGTTAATTTCAAACACAAATTAGGATCAATTAAATAGACAGGAGGGACTGCTTGAGGGAAGGGTATATAAATAGATTTTCTTTTACCTAGATTCATATCAAATAAGTTTGGAACTTCAATTTTTGGGCATTTTGTTGCACAATCTCCACAGCCTTTGCATTTTGTTTCGTCAATATAGCGTGGTTTCTTAAGAATGGTGGCAGTAAAATCTCCTGCTGCTCCAGTAATTTCTTTAACTTCGTGGTAAGTTAATAATTCAATATTAGGATTTCTAAATACCTCGACCATTTTAGGTGCGAGAATACATAAACTACAATCGTTTGTAGGGAATGTTTTATCAAGTTGAGCCATTCGTCCTCCAATTGAGGGTGTTCTTTCAACTAAATAAACTTTATATCCTAATTCAGTTAAATCTAAAGAGCATTGGATACCAGCAATTCCTCCCCCAATTACTAATACAGATCCTTCCATTATGATTTAACTTCTCCGTTATTTTTTGAATCAATTACATGAATTAAATTTACCATAAACTCTGAAAAATCTTTAATTTCTATGGAGGAGAAATCATCATAATCCTTTTGGAGGCACGAGAGGTGTATTATGCATTTTGGACAAGATGTAACTAAAGTTGTACCTGCTTCTTTAGCTTCTAAGAGTCGACTATATCTTAGAGCTTTCGATCGAGTATTACAATTCATCCATGAACTAACACCACAACATAATGCATTTTCTTTATTATGTGTCATTTCCTTGAAAGAATAACCTAATTCCTCCAAAATGTTAAAAATTTCCCTTAATTTTTCTAGAATTTTATTAGATTTTGGTAAAAATCTGCTCAGTCTGCAAGGATCATGATAAGTAAACTGAATAGAAATATCGTTTTCATCTGGAACTTTTAACTTTACAATTCCTTGTTTTAACTTTTCATATACGTACTCAATTATATGTTTAACTTCAAATTTTTTATCAAAATCTTCAAATAGTTTAGGGTACTCCACTTTGAAGGTCCTATAACCTTCCGCACAAGATGTAATAATTGTTGAAACACCTGACTTTTTAAATAAGTTATAATTTTTCTTTGCTAATTTTATAAAAGCCTCAAAATTTCCTAATCCCCAGTATAAGTCGTGTCCACAACAAACTTCATCTTTAAGAACAACTATTGGACGGTTTTCTATTTGACACAATATTTTAAGTGAGCTTATAGGAATTGGATCTACTTCTTGGAATTCAAATTTAAAGTATGGCATACAACCTACGAAATATAGAATATCTCCTTTATCTGAAATTTTACATTCTTTTGGGACCCAGTCAAGGTTTTTCTTCGGTTGTATATAAGGCTCGCTCAATATTTCAGATATAGTAGTATAAACACCTTTATGTGCGACGAATTCTTCAGGATTTTGGTTATAATAATTTTTCATTTTATATTTTGCATTTCTTACAATATCAGCAAAATTTACATCTTCGGGGCAATTCTGAAGACAACTATTGCATGTTAAACAATCCCATAAAACTCCACTACTGATTACTTTATCTTCTGACCCTTCTAATATTCTTTGAATAATTACGCTAGGTATAAAACTTTGAACCTTGCTAAGTTGGCAGATACCGCTACAACGAACACATTGATAACATTTACTCAGTAGTTTTCTTAAATTCGGTTCATAAATTTTGTCTAGATATAACCCTGAATCCTTCACAGATTGCTTGGAAATATTTTTTTCATTGATTTCTGTTATAAGCTTCACGAAAATATTTTATTTTTTGCTTTATATTATATTGAATCACTCTGAATAAGAAAAAAGGGGAATGAATATATTTTTTCTGATTAGTTTTGATAATGGTAATTCGGTATGAAAATAAAAGTTATATTTCTTTTCCAATGTTGTCATCATTGAAAAATTAAAAATCAATAGGAAAAATCGTAATTTTAAGACTTTTTCTTGTTTAATATTGGAATTATAAGGTCTAATCAGAAAGAATAAATTATTTCCTTTTTTTACTTAATCATTATATTTAATCGTTAAATTTAAAACCAAATAAATCAAGGTGAAAGATAACAAGGGTGACATAAATGTCTGAAAATCAGACCATTATTAGAATAGGCGTTTATGTATGCAGGTGAGGAGTAAATATTGGAGCTACGGTAGATTGTGATGCTGTGAAAGATGCTGTTGAACATCTCCCAAATATTACAATAGCTAGAGTAAATGATTTCACTTGTAGTGATCCTGGACAAAAGATCATCAAAAATGATATTTTAGAATTAGATTTAAATCGAATTGTCGTTGCTGCTTGTACTCCGAAAATTCATGAACCTACCTATCGTGCTGTCTTAGTTGAAGCTGGTTTAAGTCCTTATTATTTTCAGATGGTTAATTTACGCGAGCATTGCTCATTTGTACACGGAGATAATAAGATGGGTGCTACGGAAAAAGCTATAAGACTAGTCATAGCAGGAATAAATCGAGCCCGTGAATTAGAGAGCATACCCCGGAAAGTAATACCTGTAGAAAGAGCAGCTTTAGTAATTGGAGCTGGAATTGCTGGAATGAATGCTGCGTTAGATTTAGCGAACCAAGGAATAAATGTTTATTTAGTCGAAAAAGAACCTACTATTGGTGGAAAAATGGCACAATTAGATAGAATTTATCCAACCGATGATTGTGGAATATGAGTACTTGCTCCAATAATGGTTAATGCTTCGAAACAGCCAAATATAAATTTATATACCTATAGCGATATAGTCGAATTTAGTGGCATTCCTGGTAACTATAAAGTCAAAATAAGAAAAAATCCTCGTTATATTGATGAAAGTAAGTGTACTGGTTGTGGACTATGCACAACCAAATGTCCTATAAAAGTACCCGATGAATTTAATAGAGGGATCGGTGATAGGGGTGCAGTATACATTCCATTCCCTCAAGCTGTACCAAAATATGCTGTAATTGATAAAGCTGTTTGTATTGACTGCAAAAATTGCGAAAGAATCTGCCCAGCTGAAGCAGTTGATTTTGAACAAGAACCACAATATATTGATATAAATGTGGGTGCTGTAATAGTCGCTACAGGGTATGATGAATACCCAATTATCGAAACTAATGAGTATAATTATGGATTAAGTCCTGATGTAATTACTCAAATAGAACTAGAACGGATATTAAGTCCTATTGGGCCAACTGATGGTCATGTATATAGAATTTCTAATGGAGAAATCCCAAATACAATTGTAATGATTCAATGTGTCGGTTCAAGATCAGTAAACGAACTCCCATATTGCTCTGGAGTATGCTGCAACGTGGCTCTTAAAAATGCGCAATTATTAAAGCAAGAGTATCCTGATATGGATGTTGTTTTGTTTTATATTGATATTAGGACAACAGATAAAGGAAACGAAGAATACTACAGAAGAATAAGAGATACGGGGATTAGAATGATTCGGGGAAAAGTCGGAGAAATATTAGAAGACCCTAAAACGAAAAAGCTAAAAATTCGAGCATTTTCATCCTTAACAGGTGATATTATTAAACTTGAAGCCGATTTAGTTGTATTATCTACAGGTATGATCCCTTCAAAAGGTACTGATGAAATAGTAGACGTGATGGGTTTGAGTAAAGGTCCAAATGGATTTTTAACTGAAGTTCATGGATGTTTAAGCCCTCAAGAAACAAATAGCATGGGAATCTATATATGTGGGACTGCGGCTGGACCAAAGAACATACCTTATTCAGTATCAACAGCTTTAGCGGCAGCAAGTAAGGCTGCTACTCTGCTTTCTCACAATACTATAAATCAAGAATTATTGATCGCAGAAGTGAAAGAAGAACTTTGTATGGGATGCCATAGATGTGAAAAATTGTGTTATTATGAAGCCATACAAGTAGGTGAAAACAATATTGCAATTGTAGATGATTTGAAATGTAAAGGTTGTGGTGTGTGCGCCACATCATGTCCCGCTAGAGCAATTGACCTAAAATACTATAGAGACAAACAATTTATCGAAGAAATTAAAGGAATCAGTAGTAGTGAAATTAGTTCCATTCAAGAAGCACCAAAAATTGAGGAAGAGTAAGTAAATAGGAGGTAATTCATATGGTTGATACAGAAAATAAGAATTTTAGAAAAATTATTGCTTTTGGATGCGATAAATGAGGGTATTCTGCTGCAGACTTAACTGGAACTACGAGAAAAACATACTCAACTGATTTTCACTTAATTCGCGTTAGATGTACAGGAAGAGTTGGTATTCATTTAATTATGGAATGTTTTTTAAACGGTGCTGATGGAGTAGCTATTATATCGTGAAAAGAAGGAGAATGTGAATATGGTAGTGGTAACCTTAATACATATGAGCATGTCAAGTTTTTGAAACGATTATTTAGGCATATAGGGATTTCAGAAAATAGAATTCAGCAATATTTCTGTTCAGCAGCAGAAGTGGAAAAATTCATCCAATCAGTAGAAGATATGACAACTAAAATTAATGAACTCCCACCGATACCTAAACAAAAAATTAATCCGAAGTAGGATGATCCTGCCAAAAAAATTATAGTTGGAAGGAAACTAACTCATAGCATGAGCCTTCGGAAGAAAAAATTAGATTAATTACTAGTATTATGGAATCAAAAGGATTTAATTCATGGGATTTTTTAAAGGTTATAGCAGACACTTTAGATTCATATAGAATACGAGTCTTGATAGATGCAAAAAATGAAATTATTAGTTCTGGCATTTATAATGAGGATCAATATTATCAAATACTTTTTCAGATGATTGATGTAGAAAGAATGAAATATTCCCTATTTAACTATTTAAATACCGAAGAAAATCATAATCTTAAATCCTTAAAACAATTTTCTAAAAAAAATTCAATTGATATTAAAAAAACTCTAAGCCTTTTAGAGCTATTGAAAAATGAGGGACTAATTAAGGTAGAATATATTTATAACAATATTGATAATACTGAAGTAGAATCTAGCGATTTAACCGTTAAAGATTTATCAGTTGCGAGTTTACAAATAATTCCCTCTGAAGTCAAATCTATTTACGAACCAGTAAAAATTATTTATGAAACTAACAACTGCTCTGGGTGTGGATTGTGTGCTGGCATCTGTCCAGTTAATTGTATAAGTATCTATAATGGGTTTGGAAAACTTGATGAAGACAAATGTATAAGATGTGGATTATGTTATTACTTTTGCCCTAGAACCTACTTACCTATAACATTATTAAATATGACCCAAAAAAATAGTTCTAAAATAGAAAATTTCCCTAAAATAGGTTATTATCAAGAGGTATATTCAGCTAGAACTAAAATAAAGAAAATCTCTGAAGTATGCCAAGATGGTGGAATTACAAGTACGTGCCTTCATTTCTTGTTTGAAAGAAATGAAATAGACATGGCATTAGGAGCGAAAATGAGTAGAACTCCGTGGCGACCAGAGCCTATATTGATTAAGGATAAAGATGATATATTGAAAACTGCCGGAACAAAATATGTAAATAATCCAACCCTCAGCCTGTTAAATGAATTGAATAAAAATTCCAGCAGAATAGCTGTTGTTGGAGTTCCCTGCATGATGCAAGCTTTGTTAAAATCAGAAATTTATAATATCGGAATTCCCTCATTAAATCAGGTGAAGTATAGAATCGGAATTTTCTGCATGGAATCATTTTCTTATGAATCCCTATTAAAAATCTGCGAAACTTTAAGTGTAGATATTAACAATGT
>JBHLKA010000040.1:0-19359 GCA_048887145.1 Candidatus Hodarchaeota archaeon | reverse complement strand
TTGAATATTGATAGGGAATTTTATCAATCTGATACAACTCGTTTACAAACTCGGATCGAAGCATTCATAGAAATGATGTAAAACTATTTAGAATTACAGAGATTATCATGTCTAACAAAAGTAAAAACGGAAATCGGATTATTCCTTATAAAATGTTTTTAAAAACATTATCTACAACACGAGAATTAATTGAAAGAATATTACCCGAACAAGGAGTTCCCTCATTAAGAATAGGAACAAAAAAAATAGAATCCGTTATCGCTAATTATATTGAAAAAGAAGAGGAAGGACTTCCAGTTGTAGGGTATCACTTTTCTTTTCCTGCTGAATATCTTAAGTGTTTTGATTGTGTTCCTGTATGCTTAGAGGCAACATCATATTTCATGGCTACTCTCTTAGAAGGCGGTACGGAAAATTATTATGATCTCATGAATAGCTGGGGTCATCCATTTCATACTTGCACATCTCAAAAAGGAGCGATGGGAATGACTTTAGAGGATCTATTTAAATTTGATGCTATCATAACCCCTACAGCCCCCTGTGACTGTACAATTGCATCTTATCCATTTTTTAAATATAAAAAAAACTTTCCCGTTGTTATGGTTGATTTACCATTTCTTCATGAAGATAAAAGTTTTTATTATTATGCCGATCAGCTTAAGTTAGGACTATTAAACCTTGGTAAAATTATTGGTCAAGAACCTGATTTTAAAAAACTTAAGGAAGCTATAGAAATAGAAAATCAAGTTAATAAAATAAAATTTGAGATATTTGACTTAATTAAAGCTGTACCTAGCCCAATTGAAAATTTATATAATCCAATTTCTGCTGGAGCTTATATATTTATAGGAGGTACGCCTGAAAATCTTTCCTTTCATAAAGAAATGTTAGAAATAACAAAGAAAAGGTATAAAAATAAACAACATCATGGTGGAGAAGAAAAGGTAAGAAGTATATGGCCTTATATGATAACTTGGTTTTCTATAGATTTAATGGAATGGTTAGATAGATATTTAGGTTTAAGTGTTCTATTCGATATTTTTAATTACAATTTTTCAGATCCTATAGATACAAATTCTGATTTAGACACTATGTTCTTAGGAATGAGTAAAAAAGGAATGGATTTCTCAATGGTAAAGCAATCCACTGAATTTTTTGAACCTTTTATTGAATACTGCATTAGTTTTGCTAAAGAATTTTCTGCAGATTGCTTTATCTACACTCAGAGCATCGCATGTAAGCAATTTGGTTCTGTACCTCAACTTTTAAGGGAAGCGCTAAAGGATGAGATCGGGATTCCTATGCTACTCATTGAATTTGATGCTGGAGATGCTCGTATGACTTCTCTTAAAGCGTTTAAAGAAAAAATAAGTATGTTTGTCCAAACACTAATTTAATATTAAAAAATTATTTTAAAAATAAATAGAAAAATTAGGTTAAAAATATGGTCAATAGAGTTGAAATGGAAAATCGTATCATTCCATATAAAATGTTATGTGAAGCTGTGAATTCTACTCAAGGATTAGTTGATGGCATTCTTCCAGAGTATGGTATTCCTTCTCTAAAGCTAGGTTTAGGCCATATAAAATCTGCTATGAAGGATTTTATTAATAAAGCTGGAGAAGGATTACCTATAATTGGACATCATTTTTCATTTCCAACAGAATATCTATATTGTTTCGATTGTGTACCAGTCTGTATTGAAGGGACATCATACTTTTTAGCTGCCTTATTACCTAATGGTTCCGAACCATATTACGATTTAATTACTCATTGGGGACATCCGTTTCATACTTGTACCTCTCAAAAAGGCACTATGGGGATGACCCTTGATGATTTGTTTAAATTCGACGTCATTATCACGCCCACAGCTCCATGCGATAACACATATGCTTCTTATCCTTTTTTTAAGTATCATAAAGAAATTCCTTTAATCACTCCAGATTTACCATTCCTCAAAGCAGAAAAGAGTTACCGATATCTTGCTGAGGAAATAAAATTGGGATTAGAACAAGTTGGGAGAATTATTGGGCAGGAACCTAATTATAATAAATTAAAGCAAATATTAGAATTAGAGAATCAAGTAACTAATCTTCAACTTGAAATTTTTGAATTAAAAAAAGCGACTCCATGCCCTGTGGAAAATATGTTCAATGTTATGGCTGCAGCAGCTCAAATTTATTTAGCTGGTCGAGAGGAAAAACTTGAGTTTTATAAACAGATGTTGGAAATTGCCAAATTCAGATATAAAAAGAAAGAACACCACGCTGGAGAAGAAAAAATAAGAAGCATTTGGCCTTATATGATCGTTTTTTTTGACTTAGCTATGTGTGAGTGGTTGGATCGTCATCTTGGAATGTCGATTTTATTTGATATATTTAATTATAATTTTGCAGATCCTATCAATACTAAGTCAGATCTAGAAACTTTGTTTTATGGAATGGCCAAAAAAACTATGGAGGCTCCTATGACAAAGCAAAGCGCCGAATTTTATTATCCATTTATAGCAGAATGTATAAGTTTAGCAAAGGACTATTCAGCAGATTGTTTTATATTCACATCTCATATAGGATGTAAGCAGTTTGGAAGTGTTGCCCAGGTCTTACGAGAAGCACTTCGAGATGAAGTTGGTATACCTTTGTTATTAATTGATTTAGATGTGGGGGATGCACGTTTTGCTTCTGAAAAAATTATTAGAGAGAAAATTAAGTTGTTTGCTCAAACACTTTTATAAAATGAAAAAGAAAAAGGATATAGTTTTTTTAATTTATTATATTTTTCAATTTATCTATGATTACTTTCAAATAGGTTATAAATAAATGAGAAAAGATTTAGTTAATTTATCTCAAGAAGAGTTATTGGATTATATTGAGCATTTATCTAAAATCTGGTTAGCAATTGATGGCACGTGGTTTCAAGCTGTTGAAAAAGAATATGGAATCGAAAAAGCAATAGATATTGACGTTAAACAATGGAAGAGATTTACAGTAATAGAAGCAAAAAGGATAATGAATCTTTTAGATCTTCCTAAAAATGGAGGAATCCCCGCTTTAATTAAAGCTCTTAAATTTAGAGCATATGCAAATATTAATATTCAAGAAATTGAGGAAATCTCAGAAAAGAAATGTATATTTCGAATGAATAACTGTCGCGTTCAATTTGCCAGAAAAAGTAGAAATTTACCTGATTTTCCTTGTAAACCAGTAGGTTTAGTTGAATATGGTGATTTTGCTAAAACTATCGATCCTCGAATTGAGACTAAATGTATTTGCTGTCCACCTGATTCTCATCCTGATAATTATTATTGTGCCTGGGAATTTATCCTCAAAGATTAAACGAAAACGTCAATCTTTTTTATAATAATGGTATTTATATTATATTCAATTTTCATTTTAAATAATAATTCATTAAAATTCATAAAAATTTAAAATTGATAAAATTATGTTTGATAATTCACATTGTGCTGAATGTGGAAATGTAGATTGTTTGATGCGCTGTCATTATATAGATTTTTCTAGTAAAGATGAAGCTCGACAAGAGATGAGTAAAATGATTAATGGAGAGGAATCAAGAGTATTATCTGATTGTGTAACGTGCTTTGCGTGTGATGAGTATTGTCCCTATGAATCCCACCCATTTGATTTGATTATAGAATTGCAAGAAAAATATAATAGCCTAAATTTAAATCCAGAAATTGTCGAATCTACAATTAAGCGTTATCAACCCCATGCTGAATTACGACTTAAAGACATAGATCCTAATAAACCAGTATTAAATAAGTGTGCTTTTCCAAGAACAAATGCAAAAAATATGGATGGTCAGTTGTTTGACGATCTTCAATATGTTAGTGGACTTTCTTATTTTTGTAATTTAGCTTATCACCATTATGGGAAAGATTCTATAACACGAGAAAGAGCACCAATAATTATTAATAATATTAAAGCTCAAGGAATAAAGGAGATGATATGCTTCCATGATGAATGCTATGGTTTTTATACTTCTTATTGCCCAAGAAATAATATAGAATTACCAGAAGATTTCAAACCAATCCACCTTTTTGAATACCTTTATCATTATTTAAAAGAACATGAATCAGAAATTACAAAGCTTAATTTGAAAATTGCTTATCAAAGACCTTGTTCTAATCGATTTTCACCCGGAATCGATGAATGGGTTGATAAGGTCTGTGAATTAATCGGAGTTGAAAGAGTTGATAGAGAGTATGATAGAGAAAATGCTTTATGCTGTGCTGGAACAATTGTATCTTTAGGTAAGAAAAAATTAGCTCGAGAAATTCAGAAAAAGAATGTTGATGATATGATTAAACACGGAGCAGAAATATGTGTTTATAATTGTCCTGCTTGCATGGATTCTCTGGGTTCAAGAGTAGTAAGAAGCGGTTTAAAAAATTACTTTCTAAGTGATTTATGTCGTATGGCTCTAGGAGAAAAATTAGACTATTAAAATCAGATAAATGTAAAAAATCACTTAGGATTCACATTGAAGTTTAAATTAATCAGTGCAATAAAAAAAATTTTTATCTTACAAAAAATAAAACAACCTAATACAAAATTGAAAAATTAAATAGGAACATGTAAAATGGCTGAAGAAGAAATTAGAACTAAAATTAGTGATTTAAAGGATGATATAACTCGGATTGAAGAAGATGCGACTAAAAAGGAAGCAAATGCCGAGAAAGAGATTGAAGTGGATTGGGATTCAAAAATCCATAATACAAAATCAAATCTAGATACTGCTGAAACAGACCTAAAAGAAGCTATTGAAAAAGCAGATGAGTGGGTTTCCAAGAGAAATAGGTTAACTGTGGAAGTGAAATCATTAAAGAAAGAACACGAAAATTTACTTAAAGGGAAAGATAAAGCATTAAAAGATAAATTAAATAATGTTGAAAAAGAAAAGAGATCTAAGATAAAAGCAAAAGAAAAAAATATAGCTACCTTAGAGAAACAACTAGAAAAACTAGAAAACGAAAAATTAAAGCAAAAATTAGCTTAAATCGTTTTATTTATTGACTTTTTATTAATTTTTTATTTTAAATAATGATAATTTTAACTGGTTTTGAAAAATTTGGTGAATATCCTCTTAATATTAGTAAAGAGATTGTGAGAAATTTCCCAAAAAGTTTTGAGGGTTTTCTATTTACCAAAAAAGTTTTACCTGTAAGTTGGAAGAGAAGTATTAAAGATTATAAAAAAATTTTATATATATTAAAGTCTGATCCAAGGTTAGTAATACTTACTGGAGTTTATTCAGGTAAAAAAATTTTAATCGAGAGATATGGATGGAATTTAACTTTCGGATTGGATAATGAGAATAAATTTAGAGTAGGAATTGCTAAATTTAATAAATTTTTAAGACTAAAAAATATTCTAAATTTAAAAAAAATAATATCAAGTATAAAAAATACTAAAAATATATCGTTATCAAGCTATGCTGGTCTTTTTGTTTGCAATTACATTTATTATTTAGCATTACTTTTAGCAAAAGGAAATTATCCTGTAATTTTCATCCATTTACCAACAAAAGGTAATATTAACAGTATTAAAAAGAAGTTTTATAATATAGTAAAAGTTATTTTAGCTTCAATTTAATTAATTTAGAGTCTCATATATTAAGAGGTAATTTTTGACCTTTTTCATTTAAAATGTCTTTGCAAAGCTCTTTCTGTAATTTTAACTCATCATATAACCAACTTAATAATCGCATTTTAGAATTATAAATTTCAATTTCTTCCTCGAATAACTCCATGTAATATAGGCCGAAGTTCTTATGGTTGTCTAATGATATGAATTGCTATGAAATCACATATTTATTATTATAATATGCTGATATTATTCATTAGATTTTTCTACCAAGTCTTTTAATTCAGGTAATTTAAATTGTGGAAGATTATATTTTGAAAACCTTGAATTAACACGTTTGAGAGATTTGGATAACATTTTCTCATAAATATATATGTGGATTGCTAGAAGCCCTGTAATGATAAAAGGCAGAAAAAGCACAATTAGAGGTGCTAAAATTGCTGGATCGAAAGGCGGCATTTGACTAACAACGAGAAATATTACATAGATCTGACGAATATAAGCAATTACTGTAGCAATTCCCGTATAAGTTTCTAATACTTTAAAAATATGAATTATGTACTCCTTCAATTATAGGTGTTCTACGTTGTTCTGGAAATGTCCCTATATAATATTAATCCACAATCTTCCAAGAGCCAAATTGGTAGAAATAAAATTGAACAAAATGATGTAAGAAAGAATGCCATGAAAAAAGTACCCTCTTTAATATATAAGTATCTTAAATCTGGATTAATTATTAAGTCTGAACGTGAAAATCTCCTAAATGCTTGTGGTGGTAAATCTAAAAGTTGTATAACTAATATTGTTGTACTAAATGTAAAGAAACTTAATATAATTGCGCGATATAAAATGCGTGTTGGCTTGATATCGTTATTGAATTCCAGAAATCCATATTCTGGTTTTTTCCTGAAGATATTTAATAGTTTATTTATTTTAAACAGCATTTGGACTAGATACGGAGAAATGGCGAAAAATAATAAATAAATTAGAATGGGGAAAAGATAGAATAAAATTATATCGGTATACATTTTCCCTGGAAGTAAAGGAAGAAACCAATTTACATATTCTAAAGGAACTAAATCTAAACTTGGGTTATTTATAGTTAAGATTCCCAAAATTACAAATTTTAAAAATATCATTATTGAAAAAATAAAGCATATTAAAACGGGTAAAAATTTCTTCTCTAATTATTTCACCTTTCATTAATTATTCCTTTTTATACATATTTTTGATTTTCTCTAAGTCATAAGCAATATTGTCAATAGGGGCACCATTAATAACCTTATCTAAGCGTTCTACTAGGTCTTTAGGGAATATCTCGATTTCTGAAGCAGCCTCTCTAAAATCTTTAAAATCATCTGTAACTGTATATTCACTCGTACTCCTTTTAATATCAAATTCATTCATAACAACTTTCTCAAAAGTATCAATTATGTAATTCATTAGATTATTTTCTAATAATTTTACACCTTCTTTCACATCATCAACCATATGATCATATTTCTTATTTATTTCTGCTAATTCTTCTTGACGTGATGCTTCAATTTCCTCAATTTTAGGCTTAATTTCCCTTTTCTTAGCTTCTAATTCTTCAAGTTTAGATTTAAACTCTTTTATTGCCATGGGATAATCAATAAAATTTTTAATTATAACTTTCTAAATTAAGAAGTTATTTAAAAATTTATTTACTTAGTATATATGCTTTTAAAATAAAAGTTAAATTTTCCAGACCATTTCCTAGCAGAGGATACTTAACTAAAATCGAATATGGCTAAAAAAATTACTGTTCCAGGACCAGAAGAAGGGCTTAAATTTATTGATGTTCATTGTCATTTACCATTTCCAAGACCCAATAAGAATAATAGATTACCTTCGGACGAAGAACAATACAGAGAATATTTTAAGATTGGAGGAATTTATTTAATAACGAGTTCTATTGATAACACCACTCTTGATCTAATATTAAATTTTGTAAAAGATAAACAAAAGATTGGTTTTACGTGCGGATGGGCTCCACAAACAGTTACTTATACTCCTAAGACACAATATAAGGGAAATTGGGATAATTGGATTAACTTTATTAGAAACAATAAAGATAAATATTTAGCTATAGGGGAAATAGGGTTAGACTTTCATCATGCTCAAACTCTTGAAAAAAGGGAGAAGCAAGTTTCCGAGTTGAAAAAAATCTTTGAGATAACAAAAAGTTTTGGAAAGCCCTATATTCTTCATGTAAGAAATGCTACTGAACGTGAATATGATAGGGAAAATCCTAAGCATAGATATAATAAAAGTGATGGTGCTACTAAGGAGATTTTAAATATAATTAAAGAATTTAATATTAATCGTGAAAAAGTTATGTGGCATTGTTTTTCTGGACCTGATAACTATGGAATTACATTGCCTAAACAAGGATTTAAACTGTCAGTACCAAGTTCTGCTTATGGTAATGGAAGATGGCGTAATTTTACTAAAAACTCTCCTTTAGATGCTTTATTAACTGAAACAGACAGTTATTATCAACATCCTTATCTTAGAGGCCCAATCAATGTGCCCTCAAATGCTCGATTTTCTATTGCTGCGATTTCTTATTCTCATAACGTTTCTCAAAAATTGGTTAGTGAAAAAACCATTGAGAATGCAAGGAAATTCTTTAATTTAGATTTGGGTGATTAAATTTTTTTTTGTATAAAATTGTTTTAATTTCAAGTTAAAATGTAAAAATTTTTTATTATTTAATCATAGTGTAGAAGAAAAAATAATAATTCAATTAGTTTAAGAGTGAGAAATCAATGAAAATACTTATAACTTATTTTAGTCAATCGGGGAACACAAAAATGATTGCTGAAGCTATGAAGATTGGCTTATCAACTGAAGAAGTAGATCTTAAGCCGATTAATGAGATGGATCCAACTGATTTTGGAAAATATGATCTAGTTTTTCTCGGTTCTGGAGTATATGCTAGTAGGGTACATAACTCGGTTGTAAATCTAATGAAAGAAGTTACCGAATTTCCTATAAAATTTGTCTATTTTTGTACTCATGCTAGTTTAGAGCTTTACCAAACTCCCTTTGCAAAAGTAACTAAAATTCTTGATAAAAATAATTGTATAATTATAGGAAAATTTGATTGTGTAGGTGAAAATAAAGTTATGTCGTTAGAAAATCGAATGCAAGCAATTAATAATTTATCTGCTAAAGAAAGAAATAAAGCTTTAAATAATTTAAAACTAACAGAAGGACGTCCAAATGAGAAAGATATAGAAAACGCTAAAGAATTTGCCCAATCCATTCTACAAAAAATTTAAGATCAATTCCTCTTTTTCTATTTTTAAAATAAAGGCTTATAAAAATTAGACTAAATTTTATTTAAATACCAATGTTTAATATCGTTTCATAATACTAAAAAAAAAGTGAAAAATTTTGAGAAAAAATGTTAAAACTGCAATAATAGTTCTAGCTGCATTGATTGGTGGGGGCGCAATTGGTTTTGTAATTACAGGTTTTGCGACGTCGGGAACAATAGATGAATCATTCACTTTTTATTATCAAGATGTTCCTTCATCAATGGAAGATCTAACTTTAGATGTTGGTATTGGATCTTTGGATATCCGATATAATACGTCAAATACGCCCTATCTAGTTAAGATAGATGTAGACATGAAAATATCAGGACTATTCATGGCAAATAGAGGATATGCTGATTTTTTTGGGCCTTCTACAGATTGGTGGCAAAATGCAACTTTCCCTCCAATTACTTTTAGATTACAGTCTCTTTCACAAACCTGGTTTAATCCTACATTTTGGTTCAAGTCATATGATATCGATGTAAATGTTACTCTTAGAACAGATATTGTATATAAAATTAATGCTGACACAGGTACTGGATCAATTAGTGTGACAACCTCTAATAACGTGATTTTAAACGATCTTTCTCTCAGCTCTGGCACTGGAAGCATTGGTTTAACTGTATCTGATAATACTACTATTCAAGACACTTTAGATCTGGATGCTGGAACTGGTAGTATATACCTATATGGTAAAAGTGCGAATTTTTCAAAAGGTTTGTTAGTGGATGCGGGTACAGGATCAATAGTCGCAAATCTCAGCAATAGCATTATTGGTGGTGATATTGCTTTATCGGCAGGTACAGGAAGTATAGATTTTAAAACATATCACATGGAATATGCTAAAAATAGTGCTTGGGCTTTATCTGCTGGGACAGGTTCAATAAATGTTGTTATAAACCAACATGCTCTTATGGGTGCAAATGTTACAGGGACTATATCTACTGGGACTGGAAGTATTAATGTTATATATATAGATACAAGTGCCAGTGTGGGTGCCAGTTTCTTTGGGAGTACAGGAACTGGTAGTTATAATCGTATAAACACATTAGGGTTCACTCCTACCAATTTTAATCCATTTAGATCTCTTGATTTTCCAACTACATATAATTATGATTTGAATTTAAGCACAGGTACCGGAAGCATTACTGTAGATGGTTCTAGTAGTTAAAATTCTTTAATTTTTTTCTTTTTTTATTTTAAAGTTTATCAAGATTAGGGATTAAAAATACTTTTTTAATTGATTTTTCAATAGACTTTTCAATTTTAAATTGAATTTTAGTAACACGGGAAAAAAGAACTCCATTATGAAAATGAGCAACTGCCTTTTGACCGAGAGTTCTCAGTTTATTGCTGATCTGTTTTAAAATCTGTATGAAGTGTTTTACTTCTTTTTCATTATTTTCAATACCAAAACTCATCCTTATAATTCCAGGAAGAATCATATCTGTCATCTCAGGGAGCAACATCGCAAGTAATATAGAACCATATGTTCTAAAAGCATTAACCTTGAGCAATTGTCGAATTAGTATATGTGCACAAAAACATCCATTACGTATACCTATACCTCCTTCCTCTGTAAGTTCTTTTGCGACAAGATTATGAGGAACTTTATTCATACTAAAAGCAATAATACCTCCCTTTCGATTGAACTTAGGTGATATTGTATTCTGAATACCAAAAATTTCAATATCCTCTATAGTATTAAGCCCTTCTAAAGCGATTTTAGTCAACTTCCTTTCATAATTCTCAACTACATTCATCCCTATTCTTTTCAGCAGCAATAATGCTTTCCCCATGGCAGCAATTCCAGCTATATTTTCTTCTCCTGATAATTTGATTGCTTTTAATTCGCTTGGATTAAATTTTAATAGTTTTTTTTTAGCCATCAGAACCCCAGTACCAAACGGAGCATATAATTTATGACCAGCAAAAGCAAAATAGTCAATATCAAGTTCTGTTAAGTTAACTCTTCGATGTCCCACTAATTGCGCTGCATCTACTAATAGATGTGCACCATATTTATGGGTAATTCTGCTTATTGCTTTAAGATTATTAAATGATCCTAGGACATTAGAAGCCCCACAAACAGCCACTATTTTAATTCTCTTTTTTCCATGTTTATGACTTTCATTGTAATCCTGAAGGAACTGTTCCATTTTTTTCAAGTGTATAAAACCATCATTATCTATTGGATTTCTGATTAAAGAAGAACCGGGAATAAAACGCCAAGGAAGTTCATTAGAATGGTGCTCTAATTTTGTGTTGAGAATGACTGGTTTAGTATTATCTTCAAATGCGAGGGAAGCATTTTGAGCGGCAATGTTAATTGCTTCAGTTGTATTTGATGCAAATATGATATCATATAGATCTAATGGTGCGTGTAAGAAATCTACGCAAATTTTTTTAACTTCTTGGATAATTTTTTGTTGCATCTCTCTTGGTTGAATTAAAGTTTGGCGAAAGGCATCCCAAATAGGTCGAAATGTAGGCGTACTAGCAGCATTATCAAAATTAACGTAAAATTTTTTCCCTTCTACAGTTGGGATTAATAAGCCATAACCAATCAATTGTTCTCTAAGTTTAAATAACAATTCCTTGCCTTTATATTTTAATAGATTATCGGAATAGAGAATTTCCTCTAAGGATGAGCTTCGAATTTTTTGCTCTTTAGTAAAATCATTTCCAGTACCTTTTTTTATTAAAAGCGCTTTAGCAAAAGTGATAACATTTATGATGTTTGGAGTTCCAGCTTCAAATTTTTCTGGAATTTCAGCCCAAACAACTGATTTTGCGGCGACATGCTTTATCATTCCGCCTCCTGTATGGAATAAAGCTACTTTTTTTAAATCTTTTACTTTTGCTACAATTGCTCTTATTCCCAATAGTAAACCAATATCTTTGCTTGAAACAATATGGAATGATGTTTCTTTAAGGGTTTTCTTAAATCTTTTCAATCTTAAAGGAGTTGTGAAAATAACAACGTACTTATCCTTATCTAAGTCTAAATATTCAAGAATAATCTCTCTTGCTCTCTCGTATAAAGCAGTTGTCACCAATGAATTATATCCAGTGCCTCTATGAACATTGGAGTATGTTTCTAATGCTAAATATACACTTCTCTCGAGTTCCATTAAAGCTTTTGAACCTACAATCTCGGACTCCATTATGGAAATACAAATTATATATTTAATGTATAATAAAATTATTCTTAATTCGGTTGATATTTTTTTGATTTTGGAAATATAGCATGTACATTTTTTTTATAGTGGGTATATTTTTCACCAAATTTTTTCAAACAATAACTTTCCTCTTGTTTAATAAATACTCTAAAGATAATATAAAATATGAAAGGAAGAAAATAGAGAATCCAACTATTAATCATAATTACAATACCAGGAATAATAAATAATATGAATGAACCATACATAGGATGCCTCATATGT
This sequence comes from Candidatus Hodarchaeota archaeon, assembly GCA_048887145.1. Lineage (GTDB taxonomy): Archaea > Asgardarchaeota > Lokiarchaeia > Sigyniarchaeales > SOKP01 > SOKP01. Next base: position 6,963 of record JBHLKA010000040.1, on the reverse strand, counting down.
CCATAAAATCCTGTTAACACTAATTCCGACGCTTTAAATGCTTTTCTTAGGGTGATTTCAGATTTTATAAAGATAAATACTCCAATTATTATTAACACAATACCTATAGGCATTGTCCAAATGGATCCAATAGGAAGTTGAAAAACTGGAGAAAAAATTATGTTTAATATACCTAACAAAATTATAAATGGAACAAATATTAATGTCATTTTCGGACCTACACCATAAACTGAGATCCCATGATTTTCATTAATAGACTTTTCTTTACTTTTTTTCATCTTTATTCCTTATTTCTAATAAACAAGTTGGGTCAGATGCTACTGAACTTCCTGATGTTATAAATACTTTAGCCCTGCAACCACCACATATAATTTTATAATTACATTTACCACATTTACCCTCATACTTTAAGCTACGATATTGATTTAGGATTGGCGAGCCAAGCCAAATTTTTTGGGCATGATGTTTTTTAACATTACCAAGAACCGCAGGATTTAAAGGGCAAGGTGTTACATCTCCATTTGACTTAATATGCATAGTAAAAACACCACATTCACATCCAGTAATAAATGGATCAAAAGGACTTTGTTTACTAAATACACCATTTTGAAGTCTTTCAGAAAAATTGAAATATGAAATTGCTTCTGTTGAGAAGATGGCTTTAAAAAAGGGAGCTATAAACACTTTTGGAAACCTTTGTGTCATAATTCTGGCAAAAATAGGATTTTTATATGAAAGAGTTAAGGGATAACCTTCTTCAATAAGTTTTTGCCAAATATCACATACTATAAGACTAAATTTTTCAATCTGTAGGGGTGTTAATGATATATGAGCTTGTGAAGCTGCTTTTCCAGAGGGAACAAAATCTACAATTTGAAATTTTTGAATTTTCAAGGACTTCGCAAGATCAATTATATCATAAATTTGATGAACATTTAATTTCGTAATTGTGGTTCCGATACAAGTATACAATCCTTCATTAATACAATTTTTAATAGCAGATATTGCTTTTTCAAAGGTACCAATACCACGTATTTGATCGTGAACATCTTTTAATCCATCAATACTGACTTGAACATAACCAACACCTATATCTTTTAACTTTTTAGCCATTTCTACATCTATTAAGGTTCCATTAGAGGCGAGAGCAACGTTGATTTGTTTTTTTGAGGCGTATCTCATAAGATCAAATATATTATTTCGAAGGAGAGGTTCACCTCCGAAGAAAACTAGAATAAAATTTTTAGCTTCAGATAATTGATCAATAATGGTACAAGATTCTTCATAAGAAAGTTCATTGGAATCTTGGTCAACATAACAATGAGTGCAATTTAAGTTGCACCTTTGAGTAACCGACCAAAATACGACTGGAGGTCCAATAGGGATAGTAGGCATTCTAAAACCATATCTACCAATTCCCTCTATATAGGATAATGCTAATCGTTTTAAAGATTCATTTTCTCTCAATATTTCTGCAAATCTTTTTTTAGTAATATTTAAACTGCGACTAATAGCACTTAAAACAAAAGAAATCAAAGTTGTATAAAAGATTGTCTTATATTTACATTTTCTACATAAAATCTTTTTATTTATGTAATAATCTATAAAAATTTCAGAATAGTTTCTACCACATGAAGGGCAATGTTTTATAAATAAATGGAAAAACTTTGTAATATGAAATTTACTTAGAATATTCCAAATTGCCAAATCTATCTGTATGGGGTTTGTCTTTAATTCCCAATCGCCAATTAAATTTGGAAATTCTCTACTTTCACTTTCTAATAACTCAGCATAGCTTGATTTTGAATATGCTTTTACCAAACATTATCCCCCATTTTCCTTTCCAATAGATTCTGTTCTGTTAAATTAATTATTTAAGAATTAATTCTTAAAATATTTAAAACTATAATTCTCTTAAATTATATCTCCCATCATTCTTCATCAAGCCACCATTGACCTGTTAATCTACCCTTATAACCACCTTTGTATTGCGGGTTTTTCGCTAATGAAAATTTTTCAAATGTTCCTAAATGGTCCTTTATTTGAGATAATAATTCTTGTTTTGAAAGTCCCACATTGAATTCTTTTACAACTATTTCAGCCCATGCATCCTCTCGATACCTACCATGTTTGAAACCATAATCTATAGGGGCATAACATCCCGTACAGGGCGCATTAACCTTTATACATTGTGCTCCACATCCAGCATTAGTTCTTGGACCTAAACAAACATATCCCTGCTCTATAAAACAATCTTTTTCATTTGGTAAACCTTCATAGTCTCTCTTAACTCTCGTCATTTTCATTCTTCCCCTTATCCTATCACATGTATCACAAACAGTGGATAATGGAATGAAATCTGATGAGAGCTTAAGCCTTTTAGGAAATCTTGTGAATCGTAAGAAATCAACAATTTTTACTGTAATTTCTTCAGTTTCTGAAGGCATTTGAGGTAGTTTAGGCCCTATTAAGAGAAAATTTGCGAGTCCGGGGAGATTTAGAAATAAGGGATAGAATTCATGCAAAGTCTTTCGATTAAATTCATTTAAACCATCCAAATTATTGGTAATCTCTTTTAATTTTTCAGCTTTAGAATGCAGAGTGTTTGAAGGACCTCGACAACCCACGCACGGCGATTTCTTACTTGTACATCTTATTGTGCAACCAGAGCTAGTTATTGGTCCAAAACAAAGAGTTCCTGAATCCAGAAGGCACCCAGAGTCATTTAATATACATTCATTGCAGTAAGGATCATCCATCATTGGGAATGGAGTTTTCCCTAACAAAGATAGTATATTACTTACTATTGCTTCTGTTCTAGGAGGACAACCCACAAAATATGCATCAATATTGATGCAATCATCAATACCCTTGACGGAATCCTCGAAGCCGGGAAGATGAATAGTTGGTTCTTTTGGATTTTCAGTTGTAATTGATTCGGTTTCCATGAATTTTCGTTTTATCAAATCCTCTATTGGAAAATTATTTGCCATCGCAAATACACTCCCCTGACATGCACAAGTTCCAAACGTAGAAAGAACTTTACACTTTTCTCTCATTAATCTTAAATTCTCTAAATCTTGTTTTGTTCTTACAACACCTTCAACTATTCCAACGTCAATTTCACCATCTTCTCTTGTCTTTAAAGAATCGAGTTTATAATCCACTACTGCTGGCCAGTACACAATCTCTAACTCAGGTAAAATAGGCAATAATTCAAGATGAGCATTTAAAAGACTTTGATGGCAACCCCAACAACTAGATAATTGCATAAACGCTATTTTAATTGACATTTTATTACAAAATTTTGTAGTATAAAACGTAGATATAAACTATAAATTATATATTCATATAAAAACTTGTATGGCAATTTAACAAAACTTAAAACTAAAGAGAATGAATATTCAAAACTATCATCCATTTTGGGAAAGATTAATTTAATATTAAATACATATTTTTCTACATTAAAAAAATCTAAGGTAAATTTGAGGATATTTATGTCAAAATCTGAAAAGCTTCCAAGAAGAATCATTTGGTCCATTATTCTATTGAGCTTTTCTGGTGAACTCGCATGGGCAGTTGAAAACCAATTCTTTAATCTATTTATATATAAAGAGATTGCACCAGTTCCGTTATATGTTTCTTTATTAGTCGCGATTACAGCTGTAGTATCTACAGTTACCACCATTTTAATGGGAGCTTTAAGTGATGTAAGGGGTAAGAGAAAAGTATTCTTATTAATTGGATATATTTTTTGGACAATTACCACAGCGATTTTTCCAATAGCAGGATTATTCCAACCAGTTTGGTTAGCTGTAACTATAGCTATTATTTTTGATAGTATTATGACCTTTTTTGGAGCTACAGCTAATGATGCGACGCTAAATGCCTATGTAACTGATGTAACTACATTAGAAAATCGTGGGAAAGTAAGTTCTTTAAAAGAAATTATGTTTATGACCGCAACTCTTATCGTTTATGCTTTTTCAAGTTTTCTTATAGAGACATTCGATTTCTATTCTTACTTTTACATTATTGCAATTCTTGTAGGGATATTTGGAATTCCGGGAGCTTTGATAACCCCAGAACCAAAAGATTTAAAACCTAATGAATTAGGCTTTAAGAGAACCATTAAAAGGACATTCACTATAGGAACTATAAAAGCAAATAAAGATCTATTTATCGTACTGATTAGTGTAGGATTATCAAGTATTGCTTTCAATATCTTTTTTCCTTTTGTTTTAATTTACCTCCAATATGAATTACTTTTAGATCCATTAATCGCTTCTTTATTGATTTTTATTGCTTTATTAACTTCGATTATAGCGGCTTATCCCATGGGAAAACTAGTAGATAAAATTGGTAGAAAGAAAATTGGACTATTTGCTATAATTATAGAATCAATTGGACTTTTGCTTTTTGCATTTTCTAGAATAGAAATTTTTCTAGCAATCACTTCTTCATTGTGGGTATTTGGGATGTTATCTTATAATATAGCTACTAAAACATGGCTAAAAGATTTGTACCCTGAAGATAAACGAGGGCAATTTCATGGATATTTTCTGTTGTTTAGCGTATTAATAGGAATGACAATAGGACCGCTAATTGGGGGACTAATCGCTGAGATTTTTGGTACTCCCTATATTGATCCAGAAACAACAATACCAGGCTTTATACCACCACCTATTTTATTCATCATAGCAGGAATTATGATGCTCTTAGCCTTAATTCCTTTATTTGCTGCAAAGGAAGTAGAAAAGTAAATTTTTATTTTCTTTTTTTTCTTATTAAAAAATCAATCAATTTTATTACAAAAAAGAAACTAAGAATCCAAACAAAGCAATCAAAAAACAGGGTAAGCAATGATATTTCAATTGGAGCTCCTGGATATATCGCTTGACTTAACCAATAAATTGGATAGCCCCATTTCTGAGTGCCAATTAAATCACCAGTAGGATAAGGGACAAACCCTAAAAGGATAGTTAAAATAATCCCACTTACTATTGAAATAATAAGAATTAATTTATTTTTCATGAATCTAGCAAAAATCTATTTTATTTAAGATTTTCACCAAATTTTTTCAAATGTCAAAATAAAAAAAGAATAATAAATTAAGTTGTTATTTAACTTCTATTTCTAATTTATCAATGATTTCCATTAAATCTAATACTTCAAAATCAAAATTATATTCATTGTTGGCATCATTTAGATTTCTATGACAAAAAGGGCAAGTAGATGAGATTATTGCAGCCCCGGTTTCTTTTGCTTCTTCTAACCTATCTTTTGAGATTTCTACTGACCATTCTGGATACCCAATTTTCACTCCACCTCCTGCACCGCAACACCAAGCAAAATTTCTGTTTCTTTTCATTTCTACTAATTTCAAACCAGGAATCTGTTTATAAATTTCACGAGGAAGCTCATAAACACCCATATGCCGCCCTAAATGACAAGGATCATGATATGTGACTGTTTTATTATATTCTGATTTGAATTCAATTTTTCCTTTATCTAATAATTGTTTAACTAATTCGAGTGTATGAAAAATCTCGAAAGCATAATCCTCTCCAAATTTTTCAAAATCTTTCATAAAAGTTCTATAACAACCAGCGCAAGAAGTTATTACTTTTGAAGCTCCAGTGTTTCTAATTTGAGCAATGTTATAATTCATATACTCCTTAACAATTCCTAATTGTCCTGTTCGTACCATTGGACTCGTACAACAGTGTTCGTCAATTAACGTAAAATCGATGCCTACTTTTTTTAAAAACCTAAGAGTAGCATCTCGTATAGATTGCTGTCTATAGTTTGAAGTACAACCTATAAAGTAAACCCATTCTGCTTTATCTGGGAGTTCATACTCCTTCTTTAAATCCTCATTATCAGAATTTAACTCTCCATATGGATTACAATTTTCTTCACATCGAGAGACTAAATAGTTCTGATTTTTGGCTGGACCAATATGCTTCACAGCTAATTCTCTCAATGCTTCAATCATATCTACAATATAGTCTCTATGAGGAGCTTGACAGGCATCCATGCAAGCGCCACAAGTGGTACAAGCATAAATAGGGTTTATTAATTCATCATTCCATTCTAATTCTCCTCTCAAGGTACCACGAATGATTCTAATACGACCACTAGGCCAATAAGATTCGAATAAATATTTTTCACCTGAAGGGCAAATTTTATCAAAACTCTTATATCCATATTTACAAGTACTGCATTTTATGCAGTAATCGAATGCCATGTCAAGAAAATCTTTTCCATGTAATTCTTTATCAACTTCAACCATTACAAGTTCCACCTCCCTGGATTAAAGATATTATTTGGGTCCAAACAGTTTTTAATTTTTTCAAATAACTTAATCCATCCTGGATTGATTTTTCTTCTCATCTTTTCAGTCATCCATGTTGGTGTTTTATATGGAATACACCCATATTCTAAACACAGATCTGTAATTTCTTCCATTATTTTGTGAACGTGTTCTTCTTCCTTATATTTATTATAAGGTAGAATAGGACGAAATATTCCATAATGCCCATATTTCATGATTTTTCCATAAAGGATAGGGTTCTGAAAATCATGTTTCTTAAAAATTGCATCAACTTTTTCGATCAATTCTTCAAATTTATGAGTTGGAGCATAACTCCCGAACCATGTAAGGCCAGATTTAGGAACAGTAGGAATTACAACGGCTGGTAAATCGTATGCACATCTAGCTCTAAGATCAAAAATTCTAGCAAAATCATCTAAGTCAAGTAAAATAATGTTCTTGCCTTGTTCATTTAGGTCACTTATGATTTTATATAATAATTTCTCCTTAGCTTCAAATAATTCTTCAGTTTTCGCAGATATAGGCATAACAGCGATAAATTCAGGTTCACCAGGAAATTTCTTTGGATTTTCAATTTCAACTACTAATTTTACGGCTTGAATATTGAAATAAGAAATATCATCTAC
>JBHLKA010000039.1:0-19916 GCA_048887145.1 Candidatus Hodarchaeota archaeon | reverse complement strand
TAGAGGAGATAGAGGATATTTTTTAAAAAGAAGATTTTCTCTTCATCCAAATTTATGTCATGTTTTAATTCGAAAGGGCAAATTAAATGGATTTATAATGGGTGTTCCAAAAGAGAATTTTATATTAGTTGGACCTTGGGTTGTGAATCCAAAAGAACCTGACCCTCAATTACTACTTCAGAGTTTAGTGAATAACGTAGATTTGAATGAATTTCGTTTAGGTATCCTTGAAAATAATAAGAAAGCTGTTAAATTAACGCAAGATCTTAATTTTACCGAATACTTTTATTCAATAAGAATGATATATGGTGTGTCTTTTACTCATACTAATGGGTTATTTGCTATAGCTGGTCCAGATAGGGGTTAAATCTTCAAGATTCACCCCTAAATTCATTTACCAATTCTATTAATTCATCAACAAGGAAGGATTCTATCCCTGCATTTTGACCAGTAACTAAGTCCTTGTCCAAGTCTCCTATAAATACCATCTCTTCTTTTTTTACACCGAAATATTCTTTTATTTTTAATAATCCCTCAGGCTCTGGTTTCCATTTTCTTATATCTTCTCTTCCTACGATAAAATCTATCTTTTCATAAATATTTGCTAACTTTAAGGATTTTATTATGGTTCTTCGCGTATTCAATGAAAGAACGGCTAATTTTATATTTTTTTGAAGTCCAAATAAATTTAAATTATTAATGAAAAAAACAGATTCCTCAATGGGAACATTTTCCTTTATGTTTTCTAATTCATATTGTCTAATAATTTCGAAATTTTTTTTAAGTTCTTCCTCATCGTTTCTTTTTACAATATTACTTAAACATGCTGAGATGCTTTTAAATTGACACTCTTCCTGATAATATTCAGAATATCTTGCTGTCAATGCATCCTTTAAAGAATGCCAGTCAGCAGCTAATTTTACGATTGTACCGTCTAAATCAAATACTATTACTTTTTTATTGTTAAAAGAAAGTTTAGAGTTCATTGTATTAATCGATATGAAAGAACTTCATTTTTGAAAAATAAAATGTGAATTAATAAAAAAGGTTTTAGATATAATTCTAAAATAAGTACTTTTCACGCAGTTAATTAAAGTTTCCTAAACTTAAATTGGAGCATTCACAACAACAAGCTTTGCGGTCAACAAAACTATTGCATAATAAATTAACAAAACAAAAAACTAAACAAAACTATTGTAATAAATTAATTAATAAAAGATAGAAATATCTTTCTTAAAGAAAATATTTTGTATTAATTAAGTATTTATGGCTCGATTTAACAGAAATTATATTTTGATTAAAAAATTATTGATGGCATTTTTTACGTGATGATTTTTGGTGTTGGTTTTTGGTATTAATGATTTTCGTATATAAATACGGGATTCATAGAGGATTTTGAAACTCAGAAAAGGAAGTTTATCGTGATACGTTTTGCAGTGAGGGAGAAATTTCCAGACTCATTATTTTGTGTGCACGAGGATCATTTTTGTGTGATTTTTTGAGTGTAACAGCGGATTTTGTAGCCGTATTATATGGAAAAATATAAATACTATTAAGGGATTAACATCTAATGATTTATCTAATAACTTAATAAAGATTAATTATGTTTTCTCTTGAAAATGTTCTTAAAATACTCCTAGAGAAGGGGTATACATTTGAGGATATTAAAATTGAATTCCATAATGAGAAAATTTATATAGAATTAAATAAACCACGCTATTTTATTGTAATGGATTTGGGGAAAAAAAGAATTCAATATTATTTCAGCGAACAAATTGGAAGGAAAGACCTTAGACTCATCTCCAAATCAGATTTATTTAATAAAATAAATGATTTACTTTTTATATTTCAGCTTTTTTAAAGAAACTGCTTTTGATGACACAAATATTTATGTAAATTTAAAAAATAAAAATAGGAAATATAAAATACAAAATATACATTAGTCCATAGCGTATTTCTTTGTCCAAGAAGCTGCTTTAGCCTCAAACTTCTTTAAAGCTCTAAAATATTGCTCGCCAGCTTCATGGTTTAATGGATCTCCAGGATTAAAGAATGGGGGATCTAAATGCATCATCATCTTCAAAGCTTCTATGATGTTAGTAAGCGTTTTGCTTGGTGTCCATCCAGAAGCGCCAGTTCCTGCATCAACTTTTCCAACAAGATCAGGATTGATTAAATCTAAACAAATATTCAATTTCCCAGGGGGGATTGAGGAATCGATATTAGGATGCCACATTAAAGTAACAGCGTAAGCGTAGGGAGGGGCAAAAGGATAATTGTCTGGAAATTTAATTTCAAAAACAAATCTACCCTTAGCATATGGTGTTCCCTCCTTCCCTAGAATTGTTAGCCTTAAATGGTCAATACTTCGCCCCCATGGTTCAACGATAACGAATTGATCATCCTTATAGGCTTCTAATGCTTCAGCATAGTCAGTTTCTTCTCTCACTCTACATACACTTTATTTAGCTGAATTACTAATATTAAATAAATAAAATTTTTGGTTAAATAATTAGTTTAACTATTCTTTAAAAAATATTGCGAAAACGTGATTTCTTATATTGATTCGTATATATTATTAAAAATGGAAAAATTGAAAAATCTTCTTTTTACATAATATTAATTTCATGAAATAATGTGATGTCTGAGCTAAAATCGTAAAAATTATATTAATTCAATAATTACAAAATATATTAATTTACCCCCCTTAGCTCAGTCCGGTTAGAGCGCGCGGCTGTAGATATAATCGCGTATGAAGGTTTTTACCTATGAAAATACGTCAGCCGATACCGTGAGGTCCCCGGCTCGAATCCGGGAGGGGGGACCATTTTTATTATTCTTTTGAATTCTAAGATTTCGAAAAGTTCAATATCAATAATATTAGATGAACTATATGTATATGAAAATTCTTTACCCAATAGAATGTACAAAATCTAAATTTTTACTTCATAAAATTCTTATTTTAACAGCAATTATTCTATAATAGAAAAAGTTTTATTGAGATTAATGAAGAAAAAAAATACTGCTGTGGTTGGTGCGGGCTGGTTTGGCAGAGCACACATTCGTAATTTTTATAGTCTTTCCAATCTTGTCGGTATTTGCGATAGTGATAAAAAAAAGTTAGAGAATATTAAGGAAGACTATGATAACGTAAATATATATTTAGACATCAATGATATGATTAAAAATGAGGAAATTAGGGCAGTAAGTATAGTTACTCCACCAAAGCAGATTCCTTTTATCGCAAAAAAGTTTGCCGATGAAGGGATTGATATTTTAATGGAAAAACCAATGGCACTGAATTTAGATGATCTTCTAGCTTTCAAAAAATACGAAGATATTCGAATTATGCCTGGTTTTATTGAACTTTTTAATCCTGTTTATGAAAAGCTAATCAATCATCTCCCTAAAATAGGAGAAATCATCTCAGTAGCCTCAAAACGTATAGGTTTATATCCAAAAAGAGATTGGGATATGGGAGTAATACTTGATTTGTCGATTCACGATATTTATTTGCAAGAGAGATTAATTGGAAAAAATAAAATCGTTAATGCTTTTGGTGTGAAAAAATGTTTTAAAGATAATATACACGCTGATGCTGCATTTATTATTATAGATTTTGGGACTGCAATTGGTCAAATTGAATCTAATTGGTTAACACCTTCTAAATTCCGGAGGATGTATGTAAATGGAGAAGATGGGGGAATTATGGTTGACTTTATAACTCAGGAAATCATTATTCGCAAAGGCATTGATTTACAAGGAAATTGGCCAGTAACTCAGGATATTAAATACTCTCCACTAAGAGAGGATGAACCGTTGAGAAGGGAGATTATTAATTTTCTTTATGATAAAAATGTGCTGGTTGATTTAGATGATGGTATTAGAGCTTTAGATCTTGCTCTAAAAATCGTAAATAGTTAATTTTACTCTATTATAGAATTATGAGTGATATTTTATGAAAAAAAATAACGAAGACGATGAAAAGCATGAACTAGAAAAAATTAGGTTAAAAAAAATGAAGGCTATTATGGATGCGAAAAAGAGAGAAGAAGCTGTCAAAGATAAAGTGATTTCAATTTCAGAAAAAGTAGATTTTATTTTACGTACTGTTTTAGCCCCTGATGCGTATTTATATTTGAATAATTTAAGAACTAAGGAACCAATAGTATATCAACACATATATAATGAATTAATTAGTGCAGATGTGATTCAAAATATCGATTACCTAATTGCTATAATACGACAGAGAGGGTCTGTCCTAAGAAAGATTCCTCTAGACATAATAATATATATTGAGAGAAAGGTTAAAGGAATTAAGAGCAAAATACAAGTAAAAAAAGGGAATGGTGAAATGATGGATTTAGGTTCATATTTAACTAAATAAAAAAAGAGTTAAATTATTGCTCTCTTGCTGAAATTATAGCAATAACTTCCCATTCTCCATTATTATACTGATTTGCATCAATACTGGAAAATTGAAAAGCAAAAGGTCTCCCGAAAATTTGCTCCACCATAGGACTAAACGAGCTTACAGCAAAAATTAAAAGTCTTTTTAAAATACTTTCGACTTCTCCTTCAATATTTTGCTCATTTATTATCTCCTTTATGGCTTTAATCTCTCCGTTATTATATCTATACTTATATATTAGTTTAAAATCAACTGGAGTGGGAGCTTCTGGATCTTCGAGCATAATTCCCCTTTTTCTGAAGGGGAAGATTGTATTTAAATAAAAATTGAAAATTTCCTCGTGATGATCTTTTAAAAGATATGATATTTTAAATCCTTCCTTATACTTTGGCCAGTACGATTCCATTATTTCTAAAAGTCGTGGATAATTTTTGTATTTATTTTCACTCTCTTTTTGTAAATAATTCAGTAATTTATTTTTAATTGGTTGGAATTCATTATCCTTTGCAACCCTAGCTACAAACTTTCTAAATCGCTGACTCATTTTATTAAGAAAAAAACTAGTTTAGTAAGTACTATTTACTCTTACCCTTATTTTTTTATATGATACTCTTATAATATAACTGTTTGGATTTAAAAGAATAACTATCGTCTTACTTATAAAAAACTTATAAAACATTTATAGTAATTTTAATTTTTACTTATATCATGGTGGATAAAATTGGATTAATTTATACTCCACGGTATATGGAGTATAATTTTGGACCAGACCACCCATTACGTCCCTTAAGATTAAAGCTCACTTATAGTCTTATGGAAAAATTGGGACTATTAAATCATAGATTATTAGAAATTTTTGAACCTAGGGAAGCTACAAGGGAAGAGATTGAAAGAGTTCACTCCTCAGATTATGTTGATGTTGTCAAAAAATTGAGTAATAATGTTAATGATAGAACCATCCAACCTTATGTTTATGGATTAGGCCCTGGAGATAATCCAATTTTTAAAGGGATGTATGAAGCTTCTGCGTTAGTATGTGGAGCTAGTATAAAGGCAGCGGATTTAGTTTGGAAAAATAACGATATTGTGCATGCTTTTAATCCAGCAGGAGGTCTCCATCATGCTAATAAAAATAAAGCTTCAGGATTTTGTATTTTTAACGATATTGCTGTAGCCATAAAATATCTTAAAAACTTTCAAGAGAACATTAGAATTGCATATTTAGATATTGATTGCCATCATGGGGATGGTGTTCAATGGTTATTTTATGATGATCCAAACGTATTAACCATTTCCTTCCATGAAAGTGGGAAATTTCTATTTCCAGGAACAGGTAATACTAATGAACATGGAGAAGGAAAAGGAAAAGGTTATTCTATTAATTTTCCATTATTACCAGGAACAACAAATAAAATGTTTATAAAGCTTTTTAGGTATTGCGTACCAAGAATTTTAGAAGCATATACTCCGGATATACTATTTACCCAATTGGGTGTAGATATGCATTATAACGATCCGCTTACCCAAATGGGTATATCTATTTCCGTCTATAGAGATATTGCCCAAACTATGGAAACATGCGTGAGAGATTATTGCCAAAATAAATGGGTTGCAGTAGGAGGAGGAGGATATCTAATGACGGTTGTACCACGTGCATGGTCTCTCTTTTTAGCAAAAATGCTACATGTAGAGTTACCAAATGAATTACCGCCAAGTTGGGTAAATGAAGTAAAAAAACTTGTTCCTTATGAAGACGTACCTTATTTATTATGGGATCGAAATGATAATGCAGAATTACAGTTATTATCTCATCCTGAAATTGCTAAAAAGATGATTGATTATAATAAAGAACTTAAAAAATTATGCGAAGAAAAATATCTTCCAGACCTTATTAGAGCGTAATTTCCAGAATAATATTAATTATATAAGTTATTCTTCTTTAGAATCCATTCATCAATCAGAAATGTTTGATTTGAGTCATCTTCTATGTTATAAGTAGACTTAATCGTTGATCTTGGAATCCATACTTCTAAATCATTATTAAAATTTATTAAAAGGGCTTTTTCAGTCGAATTTTTAATCGAACCTACGATTTGGCTAGTTTTCCCCTCATGAACTTCGCTACTCCCTATAGTAATACCTTTAGATTTTGGGGTAATAACTTGATTCTCATGAACACTTTTTAAGATCTCTCTTGGCACTTTCTTATATCCAGTAGCATATTTTATTTTTTCTTTAACTATATGTTTTAGTAATAGCCGTAATAATTCAACTTGGGAATAATTTAAAACCTTAGAATATTTTCCAATTCTTATCATAAGCCTTTTATCATTTTTTTCGTCCCATTTGAATGAAATCTGCGTTTTTGAATCTTTAAAGTTATGAAAACTTGACCATGCTTGCTCCTTTTTTTTTAAGACTTTTAATATCATTATTATTTCGTCTAAATTACATTTTATTGTCTTTCCTTCTCCTGTAGAAGATTTTTCCCAGCTTCCATTTTCTTTTTTCTGAATACATTTGAAATAAAGATATGGATTGCTTCTAGAGGAACTTAATACTGTTAAACCTGTTGATTGCCCGAAAAAACTTTGAGAATGTTTATCTACCATACTTCTCACATACTATATGGAATTCTTTATTTAAAATTCAATACAGATAGGTGAATTTATGATGTGTACTAGCGTTTAATAAAGAGAGATGATAGAAATATTTAAAAAAAAAGTTAGTTAGAAATTGGAATTTTACATTTATTACTCCCATTTCATCCCAGCTGCCGTATAGCTATCTGAAACTCCCATTAATAGCTCAGATTGGATACAAAAACCTTCAATTTGGCTAAAAGGGAAAAAGTATTTGTTCAGTTCCATTGCTGCTTCTTCACCTTTTCCCCTTTCTGTATAAATTAAATGATATGCCTTCATACCATCTTTTCCTGCTACTGTATTAAAAACCCGCCATTTTGTAACGTAAGGTATCTTTCTAGGTTGTTTTAAATATAATTTTGCTAGATCTATCGCTTTATGGGGTGGACACCATGTTGTAATCATAATTAACATAGATTTTTTTACCTCGTTTGTTCTAAATTAATCCTTGGATTTCAAGGTAATAAAAACATATGATGGGAAAGCATATAACTATTTTCATTTTTGTCTAATGCGATCTTAAACTCAGTAAAAACATAGAAAATTATGAAACTCCTTCTATTTTTATCTTATCACCTTTATTCACATATCAGTCATCTGATAGAAATGAAAAAAACAAAATGAAAGAACTGACCTTAGTTAGTACCCCAGCAGAATCTGGGATTCATAAAGTTCTAAAAACGTTATTATGTCAAAATTTATGCGAAAATAATGATAATATAATAGAAAAATCTCTCGAAAAATATTTTGGTAATAGATTTGCTGATATATACTTGAAATTAAACAATGGTAAAGAAATAGTTATAGAGGTACAGAATTCGAAAATTTCCGTGAAAGAGTTAAAAAACAGAACAAAGGATTATAATAACAAAGGGATTTACGTATTATGGATACTCCACGGGCAAGGAAATTGTGTAATTTCACAAAAATCGCCAAAGGATAAAAAGGAAATTAAAATTAGCCCTGCTGAAAGCTTTTTGCATCGAATGTATGGTGGACGTGTCTATTATATTAATTTAGTTCATAATAAAAAAAATATGTCAGCGTCAATCCCCTTTGCACTTCACTTTACTAAATTATTAAATAAAAGAAAAAGAGGTATGTTTAGATTTAGGTACACGACTTTTTTTTATCGTAGCTCCAATTTTATGGTAATTCCTAGTTGGAAATTATTGTGTACAGAATTTTCCGGATATAAAATAGCCAGGTTTTGTGATAAAAACATTAAAATTCTATTAAAAGAAGAGGTTTTAAAGTTTATCAACCAATATTCTAAACCTACTATTAAATGTAACAAATTGCTTAAATTAATTATCAAAAATTTTAATAAAAAGTATGGAAAATTTATAATATTGAATGTGTTAATCGAATTATATAATAATTGCAAAATTAAATTTGATTATAAACTCATTAATAAAATTCGAAAGAAAACGTCTTAAATCTATTATTAAAAAACGTAGGAGATTTTAATAATAAGTTCAAAATATGGCAAATCAGATTCTATTTTGAATTAACTTGATTTTCCTAGATTTTCCTTTTTGTCCTAGGAAAAAATAAACATTTAAATATGAGCTCAGTCATAATTAATCTATCAACTAAGAATCGGATCGCAATGATATCAAAATATATTCTTATACCTAAAGCCGAAAGGCTCAAATACCTCAACCCTTAACCCTGTTATTAGATAAATACGTCTCCTCTTTTTAACATGTTTGAAAATATCGTTGTTTCCGATTCTCCTCCTTTCTTACTAATAGATTAATACTAAAAGGGAACTGGTTAAGTTATTAAATATTTTATTATAGAACTACATTAATTTAAGATTTCTCTTGTCCCACATGGACAAAGATGTTCATGTTGATATAAACATAAATCTATTAGTAGTCGATTCCTACTCGAGATTTTAAGTCATAATAGTTGAAATAAGTATGTTATGTTACCAAAACATTAAAAAAAAAATAGTCTATTATTTAATAAGAATATAAAAATTAAATTTCTGAGTTGAGGTTCAAGTTGGCACAAACTTTAAAATTAACTAGCGGATTAGAAGTTGAATTCGATGAGAAAGAGCCTATAAATCTATTTGAAACATTAATAAGTGACCTTTTAATCCCCAGATATAAGGAAAATAAGGATTGGAACTTAAGTTTAAATATTATTATTGAAGAAATAAATCGCTTAATATCAAAATATAGTCTAGATCCTAAATTAAAACTGGGATTATTAAATCAAGTTGAGAAACATCTTGATAAGGATATAGCGGAACTTACAGGGACAGATAAGATAGAGATTTTGTTTTTAAATATGGATGATTATGTTGAGGATATAAAAAAGTTGATTACTGCTGGTAAAAATAAACAAGATTTAAGAAATGATATGGCACAGTTAGTTTATCCTCTAACTCTTTTTGAATTAGGAGAACTTTTTATTTTCTTGGGTAAGAGAGCTTTTCTTAAATAACTTTTTACATAATTTTATTACTACTATTTTTATTAAATGGTTATAAAGTAGTTATTGGGCGTGTTTGTAATATAAAAATTTTATCCTTTTCTATAGCCCATTCTATATCTTGGGGATAATTAAACTTATTTTCAATTTTTAATCCCAGGGTGTAAAGTTGCTGTAATTGATTATGACTTAAAGAACATGATTGTCTTAAATTTTGTTCAGTTTCGACCAATATCGTAGAACTTCCTTTAGGATTTGGAATTGATTTTAACTTTTTTTCACCTACAACTAGTTTTTCGACCGTTCCATTGCTTTTATTAAGAATAATTAAATCAGGAATAACTTTATTATTTGTTATAGTTTCACCTAACCCCCACGTTGAATTTATCATTATTTGGTTTTGATTGTTATTAATAACATTAGCGGTAAATAAAACACCAGATACTTGAGAATTAATCATTTTTTGGATAATTACTGCCATTTCTAATTCCTGTATAGGAATTTTTTTACCCTTTTTACTTACCTGAAAAAAATATAATAATGCTTGAGGAGAATATAATGAAGCCCAACAATTTTTTAAAGAGCTAATAATCTCATCTAAAGTTCTAGAATATAGATAACTCTCAGCTTGACCTGCAAAGGAAAAATCTTTAGAATCTTCTATACTTGCAGAAGATCTAACGGCGAAACTTATATCTTTACCATAGACTTTCCGAGTTTTATCAAATGCTGTTTTTATTTCATCATAGATCTTATTAGGAATTTCTGATTTTAGAAATAAACTTTTTACTTTAGTTGAGAGGGTTAACACTTCTCGAGGTTCATATACTTCTGGTAAAATTTTATTAAGCTTTTCCTTGAGAAAAGACTTTTTAAGGAATTTTCGGTATAACTCAGTAGTTAATATAAACCCAGGAGGAATTGTTATTCCAAAATTATGCAGTTTTATTAGATTAGAACCTTTTCCTCCAAATAATACAGTATTCGGAGTAGTATCATATAAAAATTCTATATATACCATTTTTAGAATGATCAAAACTAAAAATTTAATCTAATAAATATAAAAAACCATTATCATCCCCATCATGGCTAATTTTTGCTTTTTTTCCATTTAGAGAGGATAAATCATTCATTGAATATTTTAAACCCATTATACATGGAAGCCCGAATTCTCTAGAAACTATTGCTAAATGGGAACCTGCCCCTCCCGTAGTACATATGGTGGCTGTTAATTCGGGTAAAATTGGACTAAGAGTTGTAATTCCTGCGTCTTCAACAATACAAATTTTTCCTTTAGCCTTATCAAATAAATTTATTACATCTTCAATTGTCTTAATGTAGACTAATTCTCCCGTAACTTCTGCTTTAATTGAACAAGACAGACCCTCACCGATTTTTTCCATATTCTATTACCTTCTTAGAGAAATAGATAAAACCTCACTTAATTTTTAATTTTTTATATATTTATTAAATTTTTTTAAAACATGTAAATATAATTTATTTATCAAGGGGGGCTAAAATCTAAGTAATGAGGGGGACCCTTTTATCTATGAAGACTTTAGTTATCAAAGGTTCAAGAGAAGGGACATCTTTTATCTGAATTTCCTTGTTTAATCGGTAAAATTCCCTAAAAGTCTGCCAAGCATCTTTATCTTCCTTTAATTTCTCAATGAAAAATCTAATCCTTTGTTGCGCCGAATATGATTGCCCTTTAAATAAATAACACACTAGGAAGGGATGAAGTGAATTCATAATAATAGTATATTCCCCAAAATTAGCCCTGTTGAGCCCCTCAGAGAAAATCTCATCACTAAAGGAATTTATAGCTGTTAAAAAACCTCCAAAAAGATGATCTTCGAAAGACCAATCTTTTACGAATGATTCAGAGAAGATAGGTGTTCCACCCTCTGAAATAATCAGAAGAATGATAGGGTCTTCATCACTAATTTCAGGCACAATAATTTCCCGTTTTCGAATCATTCTCTCCATCTGCTCATTTGGGCGCGCTAACTCCATACGTTTGGATAATGATGCTTTTGATGCTTTTAATTTATCCCATACATCTAATTTTTTAAGTAATTCATCATGCTCATTGGAAATTTTTATTGCTAACCGATTAAGACCATACTTATCTGCTATTTCCTGAGCTTTAGTCAAGAATTGTCGAGCTTTTTTCATATCTAAGGTGACTAATGACAATTTTGCTTGTAATAAATATGTTTCAGCTAATAAGGAATAAGAGCGCGTGTTTCTAACATTGTCAAATAATTGAGAAATATAAACTTGTAATTCATCTAATATTTCTGGTTCATTAGTATCATATAATTCAAATAGAAGTAAATCACACAGATTAAGGAGAGCTATTTTTAAACCTTCAAAAAAAGAGATTCCTTCTTCAATTAATTGTTTTAACATCTCTTCAGCTTTACCCCGATTGAAAGCGCTGGGGCTATTTTTCAGATATACTGCCCTAGCTATGCGATAGAATTGTTTAAATAAATGCGGTTCATTCTCTTCTTGATCGGCGATTTGTTTGATTCGATTCAAATATCGCTGTGCCATTTCCAGATCGTTCATATCCAGAGATAAATGAAATAAAGTATCAGAAACAAAAAGTATTTCAAGATTTCTACCGCGCTTTTCCTTAAGAGTTATACTTTTTTCCAAATTTTCTAAAGCTCGGGAGAAATCTCCTTTTTCTTGGTATATCATCCCAATATTATTGTACATATTTGACAGTAAAAATAAATCATTTGCTTTCTCTGCGAATGCTAAAACTTTTTCAAAGTAACAAAGAGCCAAATCTAATTCACCTTTCAACCCGTAAATAGCTCCAAATTGCGCATCACACTGATGAATAATTTGCTTTAAGTTAAGATTCTTAGCAAGAATTTTACATGATTCTATGTATTCTGAACCATGGTTTAAGTCTCCAGTTTTCCAGAAAAGCTCTCCAAGTTGTAAAAGAGAAAAAACAATATCTGTGTTGATTTCGAGTTCTTTTCGTAATGCTAGAGCTTGTTCTGCATACTCTATGCTTTTTTCGAATTCTCCTTTCAGGGGATAAGTCCAGCCTTTTATATATAGAATATCTGCCTCTCTTTTTTTGAGTTCTGTGGATAATTCTGGGGGAAGGGTCTTCAGTAATTCTTCACATTTTTTGATAAACTTAACAGATTCATTTACCTTAGACAAAGCAAGGGTATTTGCCATTTGAATATAGACATCAAGTAACAAAAGGGAATTTTCAAGCTTTTGACTTTCACGATAAGCCTTTTCGGCATATTTTGCAATTTCATTAATATCAGAAAAATAACGCCTAGCTAGTTTACTTTTAAACGTATAATAAGATATCCGCTCATGAGAAGAGAGATCCTTTTTCTTTCCAAAATCGTTTACTATTCGAAGAGCTTTTTCAATTTTACCTTCTTCAATGAACTTTTTTGCTCGAATTAGTTCCTTTGGCTCTGAATAAGACATATTTTTTCTTAGAAATTATTAATTCAAATGGCTTGGATTATCACTTTCCATATACAAGTTACATATTAAGAAAACTACAATTTTAAATATAGTTTAAATATAGTTAAGTACGTAGAAATGCACATTCTACTTAAATATAGGATACTATCACCTTTTATTTAAGTATTCATTTAAAAAAGTAGAAAAAAAAGAGCATACATTTATGAATATTAAAGAAGCTAATGAACTTATTTCCCATGCATCAGAATTAGTTGATTATCAAGTATCGAAGAGAGGTCTTTTAGAGACTCAACTTTTTCCTGTTACTGCCTATATTTGTGTATCATTTTATAATGCTTATGATATACTTTATGATATATTAAAGAAAGTTTCTGAAAAAATTACCCCTGAGGAGATGGGAAGACAAAGTAGAAAAATCCTCTCTGAAATTCACGCTTTAAGTATATTTTACATTCCATTATATTATTTGACAGGTAGAATGGGAGAGATTCATAGAAACAATGGAGATCCGAGAAGTGAAAGTATAGAAAGAAGAGAACAAACGATGTTTGTCCTAGATTTTTGGAATCGCTTAGCATCATCATATTTTCCTGAAAATAAATTATCTGTCTACGATTCCAATAAGAGAAACATTGCTATTGAGAAAGATGATGTTAATTGGACTTTGAATCATGTTGTCGATATTTCAAGTGAAAGTGCTATTAAAGTAAAAAGAGCCATGGCAAGTCTTGAACTGTTAGCTTTTTTAGATGAGTGTGAGGCAAGAGCAAAATTATGTGATCATGGTCCTTATGAAGTAAACGATAATGAAATATTAATATTTAGGGAAATATCTCACCTTTATGCTGGTGGAAAACCTCATTTTCCTTGGTCCGCGACTGAATCAAAGGCCCCTTTTGATAATATTGCATTTGTGTATCGTTTAAAAAATTTTGACGCAGAATTTGATGACTTTGCTACTATGGAATCAAAGCAGGCGGATTTCACGGAAAATATCACCGGGATAGCATTATTAACAAGACAAGGAGAGACTATTAAACCACTTGAGTTCGATATTTTGGATTCATTTAATGAATATACGACTAAAGCTAATAAGGAGTTATTTCTAAAATTTTCAAAATGGGACAGGAAACAAAGATTAATTGCTGGTGCTTATGCATACTGTTATGGATATGCGAGGTACACTAATTTTGTAGGAATTACAGATGAGATAAACTGGGATTTAACTGAAAGAACGATGAACTTATATGTTCCAGAATTTATGGAAAGTGATTTTGATCCAGGAATCCCTAGATTATTAAGAAGTAAAGCAAAGAAGAAGAAAGAAGGACCATCTCTTTATTTATTACCTGAGGATTGAGAGTTTTGGATTTAATAGAAGCTGATGAATACCTTCATCCCCCAACTAAAGAAATAAAGTGGAGAGAATCCTACTATTTTAATTGGGTAGATTTAAAAAATAAAATTTCAGGTTTTTCGACAGTAGGAATAGTCCCCAACGAAAATAGAAGAGAAATGGTATTTTTTTTATTTTTAGAAGATAAAAAGGAGATTTATTATAAACAACCTCTATTGGAAAGCTATGAAGAAAATATTGAATTAATGCTACAAGATAAACGACTTTCGTATAGCCTTATTAAGCCATTTAAATTATGGCATATCAGTTATAATTCTCGTAAATTAAAATTTGATATAAGCTTTAAAACTAGGTTCCCTACTTATTATTTTGGATTAGACTCATCTGCATCTTGGCAGCAACATTTTGAGGCTTCAGGGATTATTGAAGGAAATTTAAAGCTTCATGGGGAAGTTAATATTAAGGTTAAGGGATTTGGGCAACGAGATAAAAGTTGGGGATATAGAGACTGGCATCAATTTGATAAATGGTATGCTGGGCATTTTCAATTTAAGGAATGGTCCTGTGCATTTCGAAAAGATCACATAGAGGATAGGGTTGATTTATCAGGTCATATCTCTAATAATAAGGGAAATTTGCCTTTAAAATCCTTAGATATAAATACTACTAATGAAAATGACAAGTTTGAAAGTCCTCTCATTTCAATTTACAAAATAGAAGATATTAATGGAAATATTCACCAAATAAAAGCAGAAAGAATTAGTAAAGATTCTTTTATTCGATTTACGAGAAGTTATTCCCAGGGATATACAGAACTTTTTGAACAAATGGTAATTATGACTAATATGAATACAGGCGAAATTGGTTCTGGTATGATGGAGCATTTAAGAACAAAAAGAATCAAGAGAGTTCTATAGGGAATCCAATTCAGGAGAAACTGAACTGCAATATATTTTTTTGTTGAATATGTCTTCAATTTTCAGATTCTCTAAATTGCTGCAAATTTAGAAATAGATCAATATTAAATTTACTATTAAAATTGTAAAGTATACTCCAATTGGAATATCATTTATAATTTCACCAACAATTCTCAAACTACTTCCAACTTTCTCAGAAGTGTTTACTGGTTCGAATTCTTTTGCCATCTTTCCGTATGATTTAGATTTACCTGCAAAAAATGATCCTATGAAGTGAATTACTATCAGTGCAATAAGCGCAGGGAATCTTCTTGCCATTTCATTAAGAGAAAAAACAAATAGTTGTCCTGAATATCTAAAAATATTAAAACCTATAATTAAAAAAGGGATGGCTATACAAATAGAAACTATTGCAAAAGCTAAACATTTTTTTGAAAATCTACCCGGTGTTCCTGGTGTAAGTATTTGTTTATCGCTAACGGGAGCTTCTATAGTTTTTGGAATTGAAGGCGATTCAATTTTTGATGGAACTGATTCTATTTCAGTAATTAATTGCGAGTCTCCTGCTGGTGTTGAAAGTTCACTTCCACAATTTTGACAAAACTTTTGATCCGGATCCTTTAATTTTTCACCACAATGTGGACAAAACATGGTATATCTACCAAATAATAATTTTTTTCATTTTAATTATTGCTATTAAACTTTTATTCCTTACAAACTTTATAATAGAAAACCACTGATGTTAATCAATAGTAAAATAAAGAATATTCCCATCGCTATTGCATTGATAATAACTCCAAAAATCCCCAGTACGCTTCCAACTTTCTCAACGGCGTTTACTGGTTCGAGGTTTTTTGCATGTTTACTATGTGTTCTAGATGAACTTCCAAATGATAATCCCACAAGAAAGATTGACGCGATTACTGTCCACCATATTATCCTTCTAACCATAATCATACTTGGGTCAAATATACCAATTTTTGAAAACATATAAACGTAAAAAGCAATATAAAAACCAATTGCTGCTATAGCAAGGGAAGTTATGGCGAAACCTAGACACTTTTTCGAATGTGTACCCACTCTTCCTTTCACTACTGGTTTTTGTTGAATCTCTGGAACGTCAGTAATAACTTGACTTGATGGTTTTAATGTTGTCTGAGTATGCTGGTCTCTTTCACTTGTTATTTGAAATGCTTCAAAATTGTCCGTAAGTTTACTTCCACAGTTATGGCAAAACCTTTGATTTGACTCCCTTAAATATTCACCGCAATTTGGGCAATACATAATTTATTTTCCATATAACATTCTATTAAATAATTAAATATGTTAATTATCAATAATACAGAATTTATTGATCATTTTTAAAATTTTAATAGACCATTTTTTTTATATTCTTTTTTCTGACAGATTTTTAATAATTTTAATTTTTTTAGACGTGTGTCTATAAAGCATTAAAATAATCAATATTAAAAAATTTAAATAAATGGTTTAATTTCTCTTCAAAAAGAATTAATTATAAAATGAATTAGGATAAAGGGATTGATGATGTGTCAATGGTGTATGAAACATGGTGCTGGTAAAAAATGGTACATGAATGCTTATAATTATTCTAATGAGCTCGCTGAAAAAGAAAATATGAAAGATTATTTGACCGAACAGTGGATGAATTTTGAACAAGTATTCATCAGGAGGATTATGGGATTTTCCTCTAAGAATTTAGGATATAAATTGAAAATGCCAATTATTGGGAGAATTCTACGTTGGCGAGCTGAAAATATGATTCATAATGAAAAGAAAAATAGAAAAGCGATAAATGCAGATGGACATTTTGGCCAAGTTGTACCCTTAGAAGATGCTAAAATAATTATGTCTGAATTAGCTGCTGAACCAATAATTTGTAATTATTGTATGTGCCGTTGGATGCAGAGGAAAGAAAAAGAAGCAGTTTGTATTAACTTCGGTGTTTTATCAGAAGTTATTGAAAAACTTCCAAGATTTATTCCTAAAGAAAGAACGGTTAGAATAGATCGTGAAACTGCTATGGAAAAATTAGAGGAATTCAATAAAAAAGGTTATATTTCTACTGTGTGGTTTCAACCAGTTCCTTATATTAATGCTATTTGCTCTTGCGAAAGTCCTGAATGTGGAGCATTTACCTTGAGAACAAACTTCGATTTAATGGCGATGTATAAAGCAGAATATATCATACAATTAGATCAAGATAAATGCCAAGGTTGCAAATCTTGTGTTGCTATGTGCCAGTTAAATGCTATACGCTTTATTCCTTCAATGAATAGAGTTATTATAAATTATGATAAATGTTTTGGGTGTGGTGTTTGTCGACATGCATGTAAGTATGACGCTTTAACATTAATTCCAAGAGAAGAATACCCTGGATTTGATGGAAAATATTAGGTGATGTAATAACCATGGGAAAAAAAGTCAATATAAAAATAGATTATTCCAAATGTGGTGAAAATGGAACAGTTGATCCTAGAGATTGTGGTTTATGTTTGAAGGTCTGCGATCCAGCCGTTTTCGTAATGCATGAAACCATTGGAACTGAGAAGGAACAAGAAGATCCCTATGATCCACAAGATTGGCGAATAACCCCAATATGGGGTTCATTATGTACTCGTTGTTTTAAATGTGTCGAAATATGCCCCGAAAAGGCCATTACAATAAAAATGTAAAATATTTTTTAATCTTTACTAACTTCATACCCAACTAATTTACTTTTTATCAAAATGCAAATTTAATTAATGGGTTAATATCAAGAGAGTATAGCGATGCAGAAATTGGCAAAATTGCTGGAGATAACTTTATTCAAGTATTTAAAAAAATTTACGGCTAAAACTTATTTAATTTTAACAACTTCAGCAGTATCATATAGGTAACTGAAATAATAGTTAGCTGCAGGCCCAAATGCTATATGGTCCGTAACAGCACCAAAATAACTGAGTTTCTTAAAGATTTTCTGAGTTAAGACGAGAAACGCATCTTCTCCCTCATCCATGATAACTGCAGTTCCAAACACTTGATCTCGGGTTTTAATTTCAGCAATTTCACTATATTTGGTGATCAATTCCTTGAATTTATTATCTTCAAAAGAGTGTTCCTCTACTAAAATTCTTATGTCAGTGACTCCTCTAGCTCTTGCCTTTTTCATATCATCATAAAAAACTTCCAAAAATTCATATTCAGGGGCAATTAAATAAATAGCTGTTTTAGCCATATTAATTAAAGCCAAACTTCGATTTATACATACATCTCTACCCCTATGTATATATAATGCGATTTTGATAGGAGCATCATGAGACTGATAAATAGGTGTAAGTGTATGGATTATACGATTTGAAAAACCATCAAAACTATCATTATACTGTTTCTTGGCAATAACAAGTGCTTCATCAGGAGATTTGGCAAAATATCGAGACGGACGACTTTCTTCCTCTTTAATTATCCACATTTTCTCTTTTTCCAGCTGTGTAAGGATATTATATATACGTGAGTATGGCACTCCCGATGCTTCTGACAATTCCCGAGCATCCATTGGTCCTTTTACGATTAGAGTAAGATAGATTGCAATTTCATAATCCGTTAATCCTATATTGCGAAGCGCATCTTTAACGGCTTCTGGAATCTCTTTAGACATAAATTTTCACCAGAAAAACATTTTTACAAAAATTTGTAATTTAAGAGGTTTTAAGCATTTAAAAGAATTTTGTTAATTAATAAATAATAAGAATTTATAATAGAATAAAAATACTCTTACTATTCTTATCAGTATTACATTACGTACCCTTGCGGGGTAAGTCATCTTATGACTATAATTTTTTCATAAGACTCATTCTTCAATATAATTTTAAAAATTTTATATTTTGATAAATAAGCGGGAGACAAGGTCATCCTCCTCCGTTAATATTATCAGTCAACCAGTTTACAATAAGAATTATTATAATAATACTAAGCGCTGAAATTAATGCAACAGCTAGAATTATAAGGAAAATTCTCTTCTTTCTTGGATCTTGTAATAGTTTAATTGGCAAATTCATAATCCAATAAATGAGTATTTTGGTTAATTTTTTTATGAAAAATAAAAAAAATATTATTTACTTCTTTTCTTAAAATTTCCACTTTTATATATTTTCTTACTCTTTAGGCAAGAATCCACTAACGATACCTAAAATTCCTCCTGCAAGTAATAAATAATTTCCTAGAGATACAGAAGCTCCAAATGCTGAAGGTCCAATTGTTAGATTTAAAGGAAATCCTCCTAAAGATTCACTCGAAAATAGTGATATATAATCTATAAGATTTGGAGGCGCATTAAAAGGACCTGAGATAACAGCAATTGCTATAAGGATAGGCATTATTGCTCCGATAATTGAAAATACGCGATACTTTAATCCAAGTAATATTATAATTCCTGAAAATAAGAAGAATATAAGACATCCTCCTACAATATAAATCGCGAAAGTAGGTACCTCCCAACTAGCAGCAATTGTTACTGCATTTGCAAATGTATTCGAAAGGCTCATAATCACTCCTATACCATGACCGTAATAATCAGTACCTGCTATATCAACAACAAACCAAGCAAAAATATATGTTGCAACAAGAGTTAATATTCCACTTATAAGACATAAGATTTTCCT
>JBHLKA010000038.1:0-21004 GCA_048887145.1 Candidatus Hodarchaeota archaeon | reverse complement strand
AAAACTGTTAGTATTGAACCAACCTGTTTAATTATTGGTGGTGGAATTGCAGGAATGAATTCTGCCTTAGATTTAGCCACAGAAGGATATAAAGTCTATTTAGTTGAAAAAACTCCTACTATTGGAGGTCATATGGCACAATTAGATAAAACTTTTCCTACAATGGATTGTAGTGCTTGTATACTAACTCCAAGGATGGTAGATGTAGCTCGAAACGAGAATATCGAGTTATTAACTTATTCAGAAGTAGTAGAAGTAACAGGGTATGTTGGAAACTTTGAAGCTACAATCATGAAAAAACCTCATTATGTTGATCAAGAAGCATGCACAGGGTGTGGTGTTTGTGTAGATTATTGTCCTGTAGTAGTTGGTAATGAGTTTGATCTTGGTTTAGCTACAAGAAAAGCGATATATATTCCATTTCCTCAGGCAGTTCCTGGAAAATACACAATTGACATGGATAACTGTATTAAATGTGGGATTTGTGCAAGAGAGGATGTTTGTGAACCGGATGCTATCAGGTATGATGAAGAACCAGAGTATATAAAAGTCAAGGTAGGAACTATAATTATTGCAACTGGCTGGGATTTGTACGATCCCACAGAATTAAAACAATATGGTTATGGTAGATATCCTAATGTTATTGATGGACTTCAAATGGAACGTTTATTAAGTTCTACTGGTCCTTTAGATGGAAAGCCTGCACGGCCATCGGATCTTAAAGCGCCACATAGTATTGCCTTTCTACAATGTGTGGGGAGCAGAAATTTTAGAGAAGGGGGAAATCAGTATTGTTCTAGAGTTTGTTGTATGTATGCTACAAAACAAGCCAGGCAATATAAAGAGAAACATCCCGATGCTGATGTGTATATATTCTATATGGATGTTCGAGCTTTTGGAAAAGGTTATGAAGAATTTTACGAATCGGCCAGTAAAAACTATGGAATTAATTATATAAGAGGCCGAATTGCAGAAGTAAGTGAAGGTGAAGATCATAGAATTATTATCAGAGCTGAAGATACATTACTTCAAGAACCAATAGAATTAGAAGTTGATATGTTTGTTCTTTCATGTGGTTTAGAAGCTAGAAAGGATGCAGGTGAGGTTGCCTCTTTAGTCAGAGTTCAAAGATCTTCTGATGGTTTTTTTATGGAAGCTCATCCTAAATTAAGACCTGTAGACACTTTAACTGAAGGAATTTTCATAGCGGGAGTAGCACAAGGTCCGAAGGATATCCCTGATTCTGTTGCTCAGGCTAAAGGAGCTGCCTCAGGTGCAGCAACATTAATGGCTAAAGGAGAAGTAGAATTAGAACCATTCTTTGCGGTAGTTCGTCCAGAACGTTGTATTGGGTGTGGTATGTGTATTGAAAATTGTGCATATGGTGCTATTGAACTAATTGATGATAGACGATTTGGCAGGATCGCATCTATTAACCAAGCATTATGTAAAGGCTGTGGTGCTTGTTCTGGTAATTGTAGATGTTCTGCGATTGATATTTTTGGTTTTACAGGAGAACAAATATTTTCAATCATTATGGGGGGTGAACTTTAATGAGTAAAGTACAAATTCAATCAGAAAAATCAGAAAATAAAAAAGAATGGGAACCAAAAATAATTGCATTTTTATGTAACTGGTGCTCCTATGCCGGTGCTGATTTAGCGGGTGTAAGTAGAATTCAGTATCCCTCCAATATTAGAATAGTAAGGGTTCCATGTTCAGGAAGAGTAAATCCCTTTTTTATAATTAAAAGTTTATTAAGAGGATGGGATGGTGTTGTTGTTTCGGGTTGTCACCCAGGTGATTGTCATTATGTTAGTGGAAATTTAGTTGCGAGAAGGCGTTTTGCAATTTTACAAGATTTATTAAATCTTTTCGGAATAGATCCTGATCGAGTTACCTTCATGTGGTCATCTGCTTCTGAAGGTGATCGATTCGCGACATTAATCAAAAAAGTAACAAAAAATATAAAAAGGTTAGGACCAAACAAAAAGTTTGAAATAACGTGGTGATTTTAATGGTTATTGAAGAAGAAAATAAAAATATTGAGCAATTGATAAGAGATTTAGCTAAAAAGCTCCTTGAAGAAAAAGAAGTTGATGTTATTTTGGGTTATACAAAAGGAACTATTCCCTTAAGTTCATTACCAATTGTTATTGATAAAGTTGAGGATGTTGATAAATTAATTTGGAATAATTTATGCTATATCAATTTAGCAAAATATTTGGTCCCTCGAATACCAACGCTTATAAATGAAGAAGGTCAAAAATTAAAAGTTGGAATTGTTTCAAAAGGATGTGTCGGTAGGGCTCTAATTCATTTATCAGTTGAGCATCAAATCGACCTTGAAAATATAAAGATAATTGGAATTCCATGTAATGGAATTATAAATAGAAAAAAAATTGAAGATGAAATCGGAGAGAAAGAAATCTTTGAAATCTCTGTATCTGGTGATAATATCGTAGTAAAAGGGGAAGATGTCGAGAAAACATTACCTTTTGACGAATATATGAATGAATTGTGCAAAACATGTCAAGTTAAATCACCTCCGAGTATAGAAGGTATATGTATTGGTGAATGTGTAGAAAATCCTATGATTGAGGATGATTTTTCAGATCTTACAGATTTTGATTCAAAAACACCTGAAGAAAAATGGGAATATATAAAAAATCTTTTAGAGGATTGTACTCGATGTTATGCGTGCAGAGAAGTATGTCCTATGTGTTATTGTAATCTATGTTTTGTAGATCAAAATCAACCTGTTTGGTTTGGAAAAACCACAGCTTATTCAGATATATTTACTTTTCATCTAATTCGAGCAATGCATATGGCAGGAAGATGTGTAGGGTGTGGTGCTTGTAGTAGTGTCTGTCCGATAGGAATTGATTTAAATTTAATAAATAGATCTCTAGAAAAAATTGCCAAAAAACGATTTAATTTTACATCTGGCCTTGATCCAGAAACATTACCTCCTATGATGGCTTTTGACATGGAGGATGAACAAGAATTTATGATGGAGGAAGATTAAATAGGTGATTTGAAAAATGGAGCATAAAATCTTAAAAAAAGATCAAATTGTAAAATTATATAATCAATTAGTCAAAGATTATAATTTTTACGCGCCGATTAAAGAAAAGAGAAATATAACTTTTAAAAAAATTACAAATCCAGAAGACATAATACTGGATTATTATAACTCTAAAGTTCCACCAAAAGAAATTTTATTTCCACAGACAGATATTCTCTTTGAATACACGATTAAAGGTAAAGAGATAGAGATCAAAGAACCTAAAAATTTAGAGGGAAAAAATATAATTTTTGGAATAAGACCTTGTGACGCTCATAGCTTTGTTTTATTAACGAATTTTTTCTCTCAGGGGGAATTCAACGACGAAATCATTATGAGAAGGAGAGAAAATACAACTCTGATAGGCATAGGCTGTAATTCTCCAAAAAGTACTTGTTTTTGTACATCAATATACGGGAATCCTTTTCAAAAAGAAGATATGGATATATTTTTAGTTGATCTACAAGATAAATATCTTGTTGAGGGAATTAGTAATAAAGGCAAGGATTTAATTAAAAAATTCTCGTGGCTTACTAATGCGACAGAAGCAGATTTAAAAAAGGCTCAAGATTTAAAAAAGCATGCAGAAGATGCAATTGTTACAAAGTTAGATTTAAAAGATATTGATAAAATTTTAGATCCAAATTTTGAGCATCCTGTATGGAAAGAAGCTAGTGAAATTTGTATAGGATGTGGTACATGTTCCTTTTTATGTCCAACTTGTACATGTTTCGATGTAATTGACGAAAACGTTCCAAATGAAAATCGTGGAAGAAGAGTTAGAATATGGGATACGTGTCAATCTTGCCTTTATACATTACATACAAGTGGTCATAATCCACGTGAAAGTTGTATTGAAAGAGTTAGAAATAGGATATTACATAAATTTTGTTATTATCCTAAAAATTATGGAATGTTAGGATGTGTTGGGTGTGGTCGATGTGTTCAATTATGTCCTGCAAATAATGATCTTAGATCGATAATTGAAAAAATTAATAAAATCGAACAAAAAAAGGAGGAGAAAGTCACTGTCTAACCCATACATACCAATGCTTACAACAATCAAGGAGATTGTTTCAGAGAATAAAGTAAATGATATAAAAACCTTAGATTTAGTTTTTAAGAACGAAGAAGATTATAAAGGCTTTCAATATATCCCAGGACAATTTGCGGAAATAAGTCTTATTGGAAAAGGTGAATGTCCTATAGGAATAGCCTCATCTCCGACAGAAGAAGGCTCTATTAAGTTTACTATAAAAAAAATGGGAACTGTTACTTCAGGATTTCATAATTGCGAGGTAGGAGATATAGTTGGTGTAAGAGGTCCTTGTGGAAATGGATGGCCAATTGAAGAGATGAAAGGTAAAAATATTGTTGTAATTGGTGGCGGATTTGCTTTTTCAACTCTACGTTCACTTGTGGTATATTTATTGGATGAAAAATACAGAAAAGATTGTAAAGATATTACTGTGATTTATGGTAATCGTGATTCTGGAGAAGTTCTTTATCAAGATGTATTAGAAGAATGGAAAAAAAGGGACGATATTAATATTGTACTAACTATTGATCGAGAAGAAGATGGATGGATTGAAAAAGTAGGATTTGTTGCTCCTGTGGTTAAGGAAGTGTCACCATCTCCAGACAATGCCATCGCTGTGGTGTGTGGCCCTCCCATCATGATTAAAACCACCATAGCGGTACTTGAAGAATTACAATTTAAGGATGAACAGATTTTAAATTCGTTGGAAATGAGGATGAAGTGTGGTATAGGAAAGTGCGGTAGATGCAATATAGGTAATAAATATGTATGTGTTGATGGACCAGTCTTTTCTTTGGCAGAACTTAAAAAAATGCCCAGTGAATATTAAATTACAGTAATGTGTAAGCAAATTTCCGAAATATTTTAAAAATGTTTCATTTCTTTAAGTAGATTCATACTTAAATTCCAAGTTACCTAATTGTTTTGGAATTTTTGATTCCCCTAACTTTTCAATTGTTTCTGTAAAATTTGTGATTAATTCTGAAAATTGTCTTCCCTCACTTGCTGAAATAGAATATAGTCCAAATCTTTCCTCCTTAATTCCAATCATTTTCAATAAATGTGCAAGATTGGTCATTCTAATTTCAGTTTGTTCAAAACCACTAATATAATGGCAATCTCCTTTATGGCATCCGATAATTAACACACCATCAATCCCAATACTAAAAGCTTTCAATATAAAATGAGGTTCCACTCTACTGGAACACATTACCCTAATAATTCGAATATTTGATGGATATTGATACCTAGACACTCCTGCTAAATCTGCCCCCGCATAACTACACCAATTACAACAAAATACTAGAATTTGGGGAGTCCACGGTTCATTCTTTCTTAAATTATTTTTAACTTCTAACATATTAATCCTTTTTTTTTGATTCTATATTCTGCAAATTTCTCTCATATATTTTTTTAATAAATTTTTAAATTTATTCCAGTTAATACATCAATCATCTTATTAATTTGGAGTTTACTGAAATGGTTTTGATCGATAGCATTAACTGGGCACTCTACAACACATGCTCCACAGCCCTTACAAATAGCCTCAATTATTTTAGCTTTTTTTAAATTAATGGTATATAATCCTATTTTTTTAGTAATTTCAAACAAATCAATAGCATTATAAGGGCAAATTTCTGCACATTGTCCGCAGCCTAAACAAACTTTTTCATTTATATGACAAATAATTCCCTCGGTTTCTATTTCTCCCTTAGTCATTAATATAGCTGCTCTACCAGCCGCTCCGTATGCTTGAACAATAGTCTCATCGATCCATTTGGGCCAATGCGCTCCTCCACACATAAAAATACCCTCTGTTGCAAAGTCTATAGGTCTTAACTTTAGATCTGCTTCTAATAAAAACCCATCTTTAGTTATTGGAACTTTTAACATTCTTGCTAGTTCTTCTGTTCCGTTCACAGGAACTTTTGGCGTGGCTAATATCAATAAATCGGTATTATATGATATATTTGTTCCGGCTCCAATGTTATTATAAGTAATATGAAAATTACCGTTATTATCTGTGATTAAAATATCATCTATAGATCTATATTTTTCAAAGATGACTTTTTTTCGAAGTTTTCGCCATAATTTTTCTGCATTTAAATCTGAAAATTGGAACTCTCTATATAGAATATGTATATGTGCCTTTGGATTAATTTTTAATAATTTTTCAATATTTTTTAACGCCACCCCGCAACAAATATTAGAACAATAATTTTTTACATTATCTCCTTTATTAAATTCATTCCTTCTCTGATCAACGCACAAAATTATTGCAACATCATTAAATATGGGTAGATCTTTTTCATTTTTTAATATTAATTCAGTTTGAGTCATTATATGATGAGGGTATTTCTTTGATAAATCATTCCATCTATTTGTCTTTATTTGCTGCGTCCCTATAGAAACTATTATTGTTCCTATTATTATATCTAAATCTTCTGAATTATCTATAAGATTTTTTATTTTAACATGATAATTTCCAACATAACCTTGGATATCAACAACTTTTGAATTCAATAATAAATGAACATTCGGTTTAGATTTCAAATAATTAATTTCTCTTAAGATTTCTTTTTTTGTAATTCTTATATAATATAAATCAACAAATTCAAGGGCATTACCTCCAAGTTTAGATTTTATATCTACAAGATAAACTTCAAAACCTTGATCTGATAAATTGCGTGCAGCTATTATACCTGCTATACCACCACCGATTATTAATGTTGATTGTTTAACTTTAACTTTAATTCTCTGCAAAGGTTTTAAGTTAATCACTTTTGCTAAGTACATCCTTATTAAATCGCAAGCTTTTTCAGTAGCCTTTTTAGGTTCAGCTTGATGGACCCAAGAGTCTTGATTTCTAATGTTTACTAATTCAAATAAAAATGGATTTAATCCCACTTCTTTTAGAGTATTCTGAAAGAGTTGTTCATGAGTTCGAGGCGTACAAGATGCTACTATAAAGCGATTAAGCCTATATTTTAAGATCATTTCTTTAATTTGTTCTTGGGAATCTGAACTGCAGGAATACATATTTTCTTCAGCATGAATGACGTACGGCAATTTAGAAATATAATCTACTACTTTTTTAACATCAACCACACCCCCAATATTAATGCCACATCGACAAACTAAAATTCCAACTCTAGGTTTATCCTCTATCCTTACAGGTATTTCAGGAGGATATTCTACTTCTTTAATATTTTGGAATCTCACAGAATGTAGTTTTGCGCTTATTTTAGCAGCACACGCAGAGCCTTCGGCGACAGCTATAGGTATATCCTCTGGTTTTCTGGAAAATCCCGTAAAAAAAATATTTTTCTTTTCGAGTTCAATTTGATGATCATCTTGAATGTAACCTAAATCAGAACACCCTACATTTAAACAATTCAAAAATTTATAATATGAGTCATTAGGGAATAATGCACTTGCAAGTATCACCATATCTACTTCACTGTTTTTAACAATACCCGAGTCAATATCTTCATAGAATAATTTTAAGTTACCATTTTCAGAGTTTTCTCGGACAATGGAAACACGACCGTTTATATACTTAATATTATATTCATTTTTACTTTTTTCAATAAAATCGTAAAAATTTTTACCTTTTGCTCTTACTTCTGTGTTGAAAACATAACACTCTATGGATGGATCATGTTCTTTTACAACAATAGCTTCTTTAGCTGAAGACATACAACAAATCAGGGAGCAATACTTCTTACATTCAAGATGATGAAAATCGCGAGATCCAACGCATTGTATAAAGGCAATAGAATGAGGGTGCTTTCTATCATCCAACCTTATGATTTGACCTCCAGTAGGTCCATTAGCTGATAATAAACGTTCGAATTGCATACTAGATAAGACATTTGGAGATTCTCCTGCGAATCTAGAATATGCATCTGGCATTTTCTGACTATAACCCGTAGCAATGACAATAGCACCTACATTTAAAACAACCTCTTCATGTTGTTGTGAAAAATCTATTGCATTAGCACTGCAAGCTTTAGCACAAAGACCACAAATTCCATAATTTAGATATAAACATTTAGAATCATCAATAAGATATATGGGAGGTACTGATGATGGGAAAGGAATATAAATCGCTCCTCGAGTTTTTAAATTAAAGTCAAATTCGTTTGGAATTCCTCTAACTGGACATATGTTTGCACATTCGCCACAACCTTTACAAATATCCTCTTTTATGTACCTATTTTTTCTTATTACTGTAACGAGATAATCTCCAGGTTCCCCTTCAATTTTTTTAATATAGGAATATGTATATAACTCAATATTTGGATTTCTATATACATCTACCATTTTTGGAGCTAATATACATAAACTACAATCAAGTGTAGGAAATATTTTGTCTAATTGTGCCATAGTTCCTCCAATAGTTGGCTTAATTTCTACTAAATATACATTAAAACCTAATTTAGTTAGATCTAAGGCTGTTTGTATCCCAGAAATCCCACCACCAATAACTAATACACTGCTTTGTAACCTTGGTTTCTTTAAATAACTAGTTATTGTTGAGTCTCTTGATATATCAGCAATATCATTAGTACTTATTTTATTCTTTAGTTCTGTCATAACATAGAAATAATATTACTTTAGGCTTTTTTGAAAAGAAAAAAAATTATCTCTATAGAAAAAAAGAGTATTCATATTATATAATTTTAACTCTAATTTATTTGGATATCATCATAATAATTATTGGAATTATACTAGTTTATGTTCATTTTATTGAAAAATTGATCATATTGAATATTTAAATAATTAAAATTTAAAAGAAACCTATAAGAAATTATTATTGTGCTACTAAATAGGTAGATTTAAATAGCGAATCCATCAAAAGAGATAATAATAACTTATCCTTTTTGAATATAGATACTATAATTTGTTTAAGAAATATCTAATTTTAGATCTAATAATAGAGAGTTTTAGCTATTAATTAACTCCTAAGTTTTAAAGTTATTAATTTTTTAAACCAACTAAGTTTTTTATTCTTCCATTCGATACTTTGGTTAGTTGGTACAATAAATTGTTCGATAAATCCTTCTGAAAGCATAGAATTTATAATCTTCTCAACGGTTTCTGTTCTAATTAATATCATTGAATAACCTTTTGGTGCCCCAGCAGCTCCAATGCTGATATCTGAGAATTTTCCTGTGAATTCATCGCAATCTTTGCAGTGTTTTCTCACAGCAGGGTCAAGAGTTTTTATATTTACTTCGAATTCTTTATCATTCTTAGTTTTTACAAAGAAATTCTTTTTGATCCATGTTTTTTGAATATCATTAGACTTTACATTTATTTCTTTTTTTAAAATATTGGATAATTGATTATAGTTAAAGTTTTCAAAGCAAAAGAGACTAATATTATATTTTATAACATGAGCAGGTTTAATATGTAATAATTTCATTTTACTTATCGCTCTACATTGACAAGGTGTTCCTACAAAAGCTATGCGTATTTGATCTATATCAATTATATGTTTTTTTTCTAATATTTCTTGGGAGATGTTATATAAGTCTTTTAAAGGTAAAATTTGAGAAGAAATATAATAACGAGTTCCAGCAGATTTTAATAGGTCTTCTTTATCAAAAATTATTTTTGGTATTGGTTCAAAATTTTCGTTATATTCCGAAACAATAGCAGCATCAATTTTACGACGTTCGAATAAATATGCTAAAAGAGTTGATACTATTCCTCCATCTTGTCCAACCTTCTCAATTGCTGGATTTGTGGTTTTCGCAGCAAGAATTTTTAGAATATGGCCAATTTCATTATCGATAAAGTAAAAATTTCCCAGCTTTTCAGATAATGCGAAGGTTTGAGGGCAAATATAATAACATACACCACATTCTGTACAGTTATCAGCATTCTTTTCAGATTTAAATTTTGGGATGTAATTATCTATTTCAATTACATTAAAGCTCTGGCTTTCGCAGTATGCGATACAGGCTCCGCATGCACAACATTTTTCGGCTAAAATTACTTCTTGCTCGAGATCCTTAAACGTTTTTATAGGTGTGGTATTATCTATCTTTGATTTTAAATCAAAAATGAAATTTTTCATCTTATTTCTATCTAAATTACCTCTATTATTTCTTTTAAAGTTTTTTTCGGAATTCTAGACGCTCCTAATTTTTTAATATCTTCAGTAAAAGTTGAAATCAATTCTGCGAACTGTTTGCCCTCACTTGCGGATACTTGATGAATTTTAAATCTTTCTTCTTCGATCCCAATATCTCTTAGTAATCTCTTTAAACTTTCCATTCTTGCATATCCATTTTCATTACCACTAATGTAATGACAATCTCCTATATGACACCCTGAGATAAGCACTCCATCTGCACCTTCTAAAAAAGCTTGTAATATATAACTCTTAGACATACCACCAGTACACATTACTCTAATGACTCGTACATTTGGTGGATATTGATATCTACTTACACCAGCTAAATCAGCACCAGCATAAGAACACCAATTACACAAAAACGCAATTATTCGAGGGTTCCAAGGTTCTTCATAAGTAGATACAGCCTGCTCAACCATTGGCCTTATCTGTCTAGTTCCAAAATGTTTCATGATAATAGCTGAGGCAGGACAATCTGCAAAACATGTACCACACCCTTTACAAACCGCTTCTATTACATGGGCTTTTTTAACATTTTGAGAATAAAGTCCTATCTGTTTAGGTAATTCGATCAATTCGATCGCATTATAAGGACAAATTTCAGCACATATACCACAACCTATACATTTTTCTTCATCAATATAAGAGGTTATCCCTTCAGTCTCTAATATTTCTTGTGATAATATTGTCATTGCTCTAGCTGCTGCAGAATTCGCTTGAGCTATACTTTCACTAATATTTGCTGGTCCTCGCGCAGTTCCACACAAAAATATCCCATCAGTAGCAAAATCAGATGGCCTTAATTTAACATGAGCTTCTAAAAAGAAAATGTCCTCGTTAAGAGGGACTTTTAACAATTTGGCTAACTCAGAATTTACAGTAGGGGCTACAATTCCTGCACTTAAAACAACTAAGTCGGAATTAATTTTAAGTTCTCCTATATCTGTCTTACTTAATAAGATCTGTAAATTATTTTCTTGTTTAATAACTTCAGGTGGACTTTTCTCATCAAATCTGATAAAGAGAACTCCTTTATCTCTTGCTAAATTATAATATTTCTCCTTGAAGCCATAAGTCCTTATATCACGGAATAAAATTGTAATATTGATGTTTGGGTTGATCTGTTTTACTTTTAATGCATTTTTTATAGCTTCAGTACAGCAGATTCTGCTGCAATAAGGATGTTCTTCATTTCTGGAACCAACGCATTGGATCATTATGATCGATTTTAAATCTTTTATCTTTCCTGCGTTTGTATAGAGAATTTCTTCAAGTTTTGATTGAGTTATGACTCTTTCGTCTTCATTAAATAAGAATTCGTTACTTTTTGGTATGTACTCTTTCGCTCCTGTTGCTACAATAATTATTCCATGATCAAAGTCTTTCTTTTCATTTTGGTTTCCAAATGTTATATTAGTTGTAAAATTACCAATATATCCACTTATAGAATCAATATTGGCCTTGAGAAAGACCTTAATAAATTTATGATTATTGACTTTTTCTATTAAATTCTTAATTAATTCATGAACATCATTATTTTCTAAAGTTTTATAGATATTTTTTGCGAAACCCCCCAAATTATCGTTTTTTTCAATTAAATATACTTTATATCCTTGTTCCGCTAAATTTAAAGCAGATGTCATGCCAGCTATGCCACCTCCAATAACCATCCCTTTATGAATTACCTCTACTTTTTGTTCCTGTAAAGGAACTAAATTTCTAGCTTTTGCAACAGACATTCTAACTAGATCTTTAGCTTTCAATGTAGCTTCTTCTGGGTTATGCATATGTACCCAAGAGCATTGATCCCTAATATTTGCCAAATCAAAAAGGTATTTGTTTAAACCT
Organism: Candidatus Hodarchaeota archaeon; assembly: GCA_048887145.1. GTDB lineage: Archaea > Asgardarchaeota > Lokiarchaeia > Sigyniarchaeales > SOKP01 > SOKP01. The sequence continues at coordinate 8,902 of JBHLKA010000038.1, read as the reverse complement.
GCTTCTCTAATAGTTGCTTGAAATAATGGTTCATGAGTTCTAGGTGTACAAGAAGCAACAATTACTCTATTTAGGTTATGTTCCTTTATTTTTTCTTTAATAATCGTTTGTGTATCTGCTGAGCAGGTATACAAATTTTTTTCAGCATAGACTACGTCTGGTAATTTATTTGCATATTCAACTAATTCAGGAACATCAACTACACCTCCAATATTAATTCCACAATGACAAATAAAAACTCCAATTCGAGGTGGTTCACCACTGACATCAATTTCTTCAGAATATTTCTTTTCAGTAATTAATGTATTTCTAACATCAGATAAAAGAACATTTACAGCACCAGCTGCTGCACTAGCTTCAATAACTGTTTCAGGAATGTCTTTAGGTTCTTTAAATGTTCCACATACATATATTCCAGATCTTGAGGTTTCAACAGGATTAAAATTAGCTGTTTTACAAAAACCATATTCATTTAAATCAATATTTAATTTATTCGCTAATGCAATAGCGCTTGGATTGGGTTGCAATCCAACAGATAAAACAACCATATTAAAAATTTCTTCAGCAATTTCTCCTTTTTCAGTCTCATACCGAATTTTTAAATCCTTAGAATCAGGTAATTCTTTAATACCTGATATTCTACTTCTAATATATCTCACACCATACTCTTTGTTTGCGCGATCAATATATTTGTCAAAATCTTTTCCGTATGCCCTTATATCCATGCTAAATATAGTTGGTTCTAGAGTATTCAAATGTTCTTTAGCTATAACAGCTTCTTTTGTAGTATACATACAACAAACTGAAGAGCAATATTCATGACCGATTGTTTTATCTCGAGAACCAACACATTGTAAAAATGCTATTTTTTTCGGGTGTGTGTTATCCGAAGGACGAATTACTTCTCCTTTATATGGACCTGATGCATTGAGAATCCGTTCAAATGCTATGCTCGAAATTACATTTTGGTATTCCCCATATCCATAAACATTTCCTATTTTTGGCTCATATTCATCAGATCCGAGAGCAAGTATTACGGCCCCAATATTGATAGAAATTATTTCATCAGTTAAATTATGATCAACAGCATTAGCTAGACAAGCTCGTACGCATTCAAAACACTCGCAGCAAGAACCACAATTAAGACAGCGTTTTGCTTCTTCAATAGCAGAGTCCTCATCCATACTGCTAGCAACTTCACTAAAATTGTATATACGTTCCTCAGGTAGACATATTGTAAATTCATTCCTATCTTGGCATGATATATTGTCAATATCTTGAATATCATTTATATTAACAACATCTTGTACTTTATAATCTGGAATGGTTTCTGTTAAATCGGAAATATCTTCACCATTTAGATATTTATCTATCACTATGGCCGCTTTATTTCCTGTTGCTATTGCTTCTATGGCTGAACCAGCACCTGTGACGATTTCTCCCCCAGCAAACACGCCAGGGATATTAGTTTCAAAAGTCATTTTATCTGCTTCAATATAACCCCATTTATTGATATTTAATTTTTTCTGAGAAGCAGATTCTATTAGAGAACAGTCTGGTTCTTGTCCTATTGAGAGTATTAAAGTGTCTATCTTCATTTTGAATTCAGAACCTTCAATTGCGATTGGTCTTCGTCTTCCGGATTCATCAGGTTTACCAAGTTTCATTTGCACACATTCTATTTCAGAAAGTTTAACTCCCTTACTACTGACATCTCTAGTAGGGACAGTTAAAAATTTAAATTCAATGCCTTCTTCTCTTGCTCTTTCTATTTCCTCCCTTGAGGCAGGCATTTCTTGTTCAGATCGTCTATAGATAATTATGACTTTTTTAGCACCTAATCTTATAGCTGATCGAGCAGCATCCATCGCAACGTCTCCTCCACCTACTACACCTACGATTTTATTTTTAAGATTAGGTATATTTCTTGATAGATTTAATTCTTTTAAAAAATCAACGCCATATATTACATCTTCAATATCTTCACATTGAAATTCCATTTTACGACTATTATGAAGACCTATGGCTATAAATATAGCTTCATAACCTTGATTTTTTAAATCTTTTAAAGTTAAATCAGGACCTATTGGTGTATTTGTTTTTATTTCAACACCAAATTTCTTTATATATTCAATATCACTTTCTAAAATTTCAGGGGGCAATCTGTAATCAGGGATCCCAAGTCTAAGCATCCCACCAGCAACGGGTTCTTTTTCAAAAATAGTAACTGGATACCCTCGTCTTGCTAGGTGATATGCAACAGTAAGTCCAGCTGGACCTGAACCAACAATAGCAACCTTTTCTTCCTTTTTATCTTCTAGGAATGTTATTTCTTCTTCAAGATTTTCCCTAACATAATCTGCTACAAATCTCTTTAACCCACAGATATTAATAGGATCATCTACTGCCGCTCTATTACAAGCTGATTCACAATTATGAGGACAAATTCGTCCTATAACAGAGGGAAGAGGGCATCTTTCTCTAATTAAATTCAAGGCTTCTTGATAGCTTTTTTTAGAAATTAAGGCAACATAGCCTTGGGCATTTACATGAGCTGGACAAGCATCTTTACAAGGAGGAATTCCTTTTTTATCTATTTGTACTTTAAAAGGTACCGCTTGAGGGAATTGAAGATATATTGCTTTTCTATCATTTAATTTTTGATTAAACTCATCAGGAACTTGAACAGGGCATTGTTGAATGCAATCCCCACACCCCGTACATTTATCTTCATAGACATATCTAGTTCTTTTATTAATTATTGCATTAAAATTACCTGCTTCACCCTCTAGATTTAGGATATTTGCAAATGTAATCAATTCAATATTGGGATGTCTATCTACTGCAACGAGTTTTGGGGCTAAAATACACATAGAGCAGTCATTAGTCGGGAATGTTTTATCTAACTGGGACATAACTCCTCCAATGGAAGGATCCTTGTCAACAAGGTAAACTTTAAGACCTGAATCTGCTAAATCTAATGCTGCTTGACACCCTCCTATTCCTGCTCCAACAATCATTACAGCCCCAACTTTACTTTTTTCGCTCAATTTTATTCCTCCATTATTGAAAATTTCGTATATTCATTCATTTTAAAATAAATTATGTATGATTTTTTCACCATGTCGTTTCTATGCAAGGAAAAGTAATTCTCCAATAAAGCTTGCTAAATCTTTAACTTTGATCTTATTTTTTAAATCTTTGTGATCATCTTCTAAAGAGGGTTCATTAAGATAGCAATCAAAATGGGTTAAACACTTCGGACAAGGCACTATTAAATATTGTGCCCCCGTTTCTAATGCTTCTTTTATACGATTTTGTCGAAAAATACGAGTTGATTCATTACATCCCATAAAAGCAGAAACTCCACAACAATTTGCATCATCTCTAATATTTTCCATTTCAATTAATTCAACTCCCGGAATTTTTTTAAGTAATTCTCTCGGTGGATCATATAATTTTCCTCCCAAACGTCCTAATCGACATGCATCGTGATAGGTTACTTTAATTTTGGTTTCTTGTGGGAATCTAACATTATCAAGAATTTTTTCTTGTAGAAAAAATTCTGAGAAATGCATAATCTTAAAATTATAATCTTTTATAACTTTGGGATAATCATATTTCCAGATTCTATATCCTTCAGCACATCCTAAGATAATTGTTTCAACACCCGCATCTTTGTAAAGTTTTACATTATATTCGGCAAGCTTTTTGAATGTATTATAATCTCCTTTACCCCATAAAATATCATGACCACAGCATTTTTCATTTAGCACAACTGGTACTATATTTGCTTCATTAAGTAAACCAATTATGGTTTTTGGAGTGTTAATATAATTGATGTCAGATTTATAAAAGATGTAGTCCATGAGAGGTAAGCATCCAACGAAGTATGCGATTTCACCTGAATCTGATGTTTTTAAAGAGTTATTTTCTAAAAATTCTAACTTATTTGGTTTTACATTATCATGCGCCATAATTTTTGAAATAAGTGGAAAAATTTCATCGTGTGTTTCACATTGCATAATTCTATTTATTTGGGTTTGGTTATTAATACCTATTTTTCTTAATTCTAATATTAATTCTGGAAATCTCACACCAACATTTCCTTGAGTCATTGGACAATAATTTGAACAAAGACCACAAGTAAGACAAGCCCATATATTATGATTCATTAAAACTTCATCTATTGGAGAAAAAAGTAAATCTACTACTAATTTTTGAGGGTAAAACACATCTATGTGAGAAAGCGGACATACATTAACACACCGATTACAATTATAACAATAATTAGCCATAGAATTTATCTTTTTAATTATATCCCCTGAAATGTTATTCACCTGGTAGATATTAGTAATCTTTTCCTTAAACGTTGTTATTTTTCTAAAATAAAATTAAATAAATTAAATTCTGTATAAGATAAAATTTACTCTATTTTTCTAATTTATGGTTTTCTTTAAAAAGAATTAGTATTAAAAATTAACTGAACAGAAATATTTTTTATTTAAATTTATTGAGTTTGGAAAAAAAAGAAACTAACGCAAAACTAAGTGCTTTTACTTTTTCTTTACTTTTTTATTTTTCTTCTCAATTAATTCTTTTAATTCATCAAGAACCGCTGTCCTCGCTTTTCTAGCTTCCTTGTGTGAAACCATTGTAGATGAACTGCTAGTTTTTTGAATAGTTAATGGATTAGGTGAAGAATATTCTGGAGAGGGCAATGAAGAAGTTAATCCATCAGCTATTAAATCTTCACCTTCAAGTTGTTTGATCCTAATATTTAATTCATTATATTGATCCATTACTACTTCTGATAATCGAATAATTCCATTCAAAGTTGACTCTAATATTGATGCCATTCCTTCTAATTTATAATCTGATAAGGTCGCAGTTTTTTCCATTGTTTCTTTAAGATATCTTGAAAATTTCGGTTCTTTTGCTAGCAATGAATAGATAGAACTTAAATATATCTCGTAATCAAACTTTTTTCTATTTTTAAAAACACCCTTAATTAAATCTTTTACAAATTCTATATTAAGTAATATTTCTGGATCATCTTTTATGTCAGGATCATATTTGTGTATAAAAACCAATATGTAAGGTTTTTCTTCAAGTTTTTCGATATTTTCAATAATTTTATCGAAATATTTTATACTTTCATAAAATTTTTCTGGATCTTGAAGATCAATAACATAAATTATCAAATCAACTTTTAAAAAATATTTCTGCGGGTCCTGAAGATATATTTCTCTATATTCTTGTTGACCTCCAAAATCCCATATTATTAATACTAAATCAGGAGTTATAATTTCCTGACGTTCAACTCCTTTTGTTGGATTTAATCTAGCTAGATCTTTTATTCCTATTTGACCACCGAATTTCTTTAGTATTGTTGTCTTACCAGCATTAGCTAAACCAACAACAATAACTTTTTGCTCTTTTTTTAAGTATGAGATTGATTCTTCTTTTATTTTATAAATAACCTTACTTATTGTAACTGCTTTTTTTACTTTATCTTCGATTTCTAAATCAGTTTGTAGTATATGTTCAATCTTTTTCTTAGTTTTATTATCCTTATACAAAATTTCAAAAGGTTTTTCAGGATCTAAAGAAGAGAATTGGCTTATACTATTAATTTTAAATAACCTACTTATTAAGTCTACATCAGCCTCGCTTAAAAAGTTAAAATTTGAAATAGGAAAATTGATAACGTCTTCAATTGAATCTAATTTATCAAAATTTATTACTTTAGTTTTATCTAAAAACTTAGAAATTAGCTTTATTTTTTCACTCTGCCCTTTTGGCATTTATCTTCATTTTAGATATTTTATTTGGAATTTTCTACTTAATTATAAATTAATAATAAATTTATTTTTATGTTATAAAAGAATTGTTAAAAACTTTTTAGATTACTAAAAAATCTCCATTTAATTTTTTCAAAAATTTTATTATAAAACAATTAATATAGAAAAAAATTGTGAATTTTTTAATTAATATTTTTAAAATTATATAGAAAAAGTAAATTGAAAAATTTTAACGAAATAATAGCATAAGTACGAATTTTTATTTCTTTATGTTATAAGATTAAATCTTAAATAATTAGAAATAACTATTAGAATTAAGAAAAAAATGGTGTTTCTATTTGATTCCTAAAAAGATAGTAGAAAGATTAGTTAAAACAGACGTTTATATTTACATTCGTCATATTGAGAGAGAATTTGGTGGGGTTCTTGATTCCATTACTGATGATGATATAATTGTATTAAAGGATAAATATAATAATCTAATTTACATTCCATTAGATATAATTGATGTAATAACTGAACGACGGTAATTATTTTTCCCAATTAGAGTCCAGATATTCAAGAATCTTATCAATTTTATGGCTTGGAGGTTTGCAAGTTTTATTGATACAGACATAAGCAGTAGCCTTATTATCTTTATCATCAAAAAATTGGACAAAATTCGAAAATTTGTCGATATCTGGATTTTGTTGTTCCATTTTTCTAAGTATGAGTACTTTATTCGGTAAATACTCATTTTCAATTGCTTCTAAAATATTTAATGTATCTTCCGATTTTGAATTACCTGCTATGACTAATGAATAAGTAGGGCCAACAGCAAAATCTGCAGCAACCATAAATTGTGTATATGATAGTGGAGATGCTTCTAACTTCTCTGTAAATACTCTGCTTAATATGTTTGCTTTTTCTTCTAATAAATAATCTCCTGTTATATAACTCAAACGTAATAAATTTAGCATAGAAACCGAATTTCCAGAAGGTATAGCTCCATCATATATTTCTTTTTGACGAGTTAAGAGTACTTCGGAAGATTCAGATGTAAAATAGAAGCCGCCTATATAATCATCCCAAAAATGTTTTAATAGAAATTCATTTAATTCCAATGCAGTCTCTAAATACTTGTTATTAAATGTTGATTCAAACATTTCAAGCAAACCCCAGATAAAAAAAGCATAGTCCGTAAGAAAACCCTTAATTTCGGCTTTTCCATCCCTATAGCGATGCAATAATTCTCCATCTTCTTTTTTTAAATAATGTAGTATAAAATCAGTAGCATTTTGTGCAATTTTGAGATATTTTGGCTTTGAAAATGCTTTTGCCCCTTTAGCTAAAGCAGCTATCATTAATCCATTCCAATCTGTTAATATTTTATCATCCCTATGGGGGTGTACTCTTTTTTCACGATAATTAAACAATTTTTGACGAATATTTTCAAGCTTAAGATAATGATCTTCTTGTTCGATGACTTGAATTTGATTTAAATGTAAAATATTTTTGCCTGTTTTCCTTCCAGTTGCCTCTTCTAAATAGTTCCCTGATTCGGTAACATTATATGTATTTATAATTAGCTCAAATTCTTTTTGACCAAGAATTTTTTCAAGTTCAGATTTCGACCAAACATAAAATTTTCCTTCTTTTCCTTCACTATCCGCATCCTCAGCAGAATAAAAACCACCCTCGGGAGAACTCATATCCCGTATTACATATTTGAAAATTTCTTCTGCTGTCCTCTTATAAATATCTTTTCTTGTTGCCTGAAATGCTTCAATATAAGCTAAAGCAACTAATGCTTGATCATATAACATTTTTTCAAAATGTGGAACAAGCCAATTTTTATCTGTAGAATATCTGTGAATTCCAAACCCAATATGATCATAGATTCCACCCTTTCTTATCTCTTGCAAAGTTTTTTCAACCATTTCTATTGCATTCTGTTCTTTAGTACGTTTCCAATAACGTAATAAGAATAATAAGTTATGAGGAGTTGGAAATTTAAGTCTCTCACTAAATCCCCCTTTCTCAGAATCAAATTGAGATAAAAGCTGGTTATATGTTTTCTTCAAAATTCTCTTATTAAATGTATTTCCTGGAGATTCTTGACTTAAATTTTGAAGAGATGATGTGATTTTTTCAGCTGATTCTAATAACTCATCCTTATTATTTATCCATAGGGTTTTAACTCTCTTAATTAAATCTATAAGGCCAATTCTTCCAAACTTGGATTCTTTAGGGAAATATGTGCCTGCAAAGAAGGGTTTCTTATCAGGTGTTAATAGAATTGTTAAGGGCCAACCTCCTGAACCTGTCATCATTTGACATACCGTCATATAGATTTTATCTATATCTGGACGCTCTTCTCTGTCTACTTTAATTGAAATGAAGGTATCATTCATTAATTGAGCTAATGCATCGTTCTCAAAGCTTTCATGGGCCATAACATGGCACCAATGACAAGTAGAATATCCTATTGATAAAAATAGGGGTTTATTCTCTTGTAAAGCTTTATTAAAAGCTTCTTCTCCCCATGGATACCAATCTACAGGATTTTCAACGTGTTGAAGTAAATAAGGACTCTTTTCATTAACTAGATGATTATATTTTGTTTCTTTTGTAATCATATAATTATTAATATTGGAATGAATTATCAAAATCTCGGTTATAGACTATTAATTTTTGGTAAAATTATCTTAAGTCAATAAACTTTTGATAGGCACTTAATTATAAAATAGAATTTATATTTAAACCTGAAAATGAATATAATTTAGCCTATTAAATTAAAGAATATACCCACTATTCCATATTTTCTGTGTTTCTTTTATAACTATTTCTAAAAATAAACTCATCTAATTCTTTTCTGGGTGGTCTCTGTTTTTCTCCTAATTTCATGTTTTCAGATAAAATAGAATTGATTGTTTTTGAATGTTTTCCAATAATTACAAGAGTGATTAATCTCATATCATCTGGAATTTTAAGGATTTTCTTAGCTTGATCTTCATTGAAACCAGCTATAGGATGAGCAATTAATCCTAGTTCAGTTGCGCGTAATATTATAAATGCAGTAGCAATCCCGGTATCAAATAAATAATATAAACGATCCC
>JBHLKA010000037.1:18035-21175 GCA_048887145.1 Candidatus Hodarchaeota archaeon | reverse complement strand
ATGAATTCTTTAGGAAATCGATCTGTTTTCTGGTTAAAGACTATATTTAAAACGGAGTTTTTTTTACTAGGTAACTTTTTTAAAATGAAGTGGTTAAATTTGTCCACTAATTCGGGAATATCATTCCTTAAGTCAATGATTATTTCTTTCCTTATTTCTAAAATCTCCATTTCTTGAAATAGTGAAAAAATTTCTTATTAAAATAATATACTATATGATAAGCATAATGTATATAGTATTTAAATTATAATGCCTCATATTAATCCTATCTTCACTAATTTATTGAGTTTAGTTGAAATTATTAGGCAAATGAAGATGTTCGGGTTAAAAATTATAAGGTTTTTAAAATATTAGAATTATAAATAAAAGGGATAACTAAATATAATCCATAATGAATGAAAACCAATACAAACTTGGAGTATTCTATGGAGCAGATCCTGATACAGAGATGTTAGCTCAAAAATTTGTTGGAAATCTGATTAATGATGATCAATTCTGTAAAGCTTGTGAATTGTTCGAAGAAAATGTAAAATGTGACCATTGTAGAGAAAATTTAAAAAACTATTCAGGTTCTATTTACTTTTATGAGAAAATTGGAGAAAATCTTCCAAGTTTTATAGAAAATCCTGGGGACTATTTACCAAAAAATATACCCCAAGTGGATTTTTTATTAGTAATTGGGATTCATCAAGATTTATTATCAGGATTACCTGAATATCTGAAGAATACAAAAACTAAAGCTGTTATAGTTCCAGTAGAAAACCCGAAATGGGTTCCACCGGGATTACAAGTGCAAATTATAAAAGATTTTGAACAATTTGGTATTCAAGCTGCTTTTCCAAAACCTTTCTGTGCATTGAGTAAAGAGCTTAATGAATATAATAGAGAAGAGTTTAATATCACTAAAAATAGAAATTACATAGCAGAATTCATTGAATACTTTAAAATCGGCGTTCCTGTAATTTCATTTTTGTTAAATAAAGAGGGAAATGCTATTATAGATACTTGTGTTTTGCAGAGTGCTCCATGTGGTTCATCTTATTTCATAGTACAACAATTAAAGGGTAAATATATTAGTAATGGTGAACTCAGTTTAAATGAAAGAATTAGTAAGGCCCATCATTCTTATCCGTGTAATGCTTCTATGGACCAAGATTCAATTTTAAAAGATTCTATCCTTCATGTAGGTGGATATTTGATAAGAAATGAAATTAGAAAAAAGTTAAGCCTTCCTCTAGATGAAGCTCAAAAATTAGTATACGTAATCAAGTAAATTTCTTAGATTTCTTTTTGAAAAATAATAAATTTAACTAAATATCAATATCTAATAATTTTAGAACGGATTTTTTTTTATTATCCATAAATATCAAGTTTTTATGTTTTCTTCCGTATCTTTAGATTAGGTGATATATAATCTCTCAACTTGAATGTTCACGCGCTGCTTGCGATATTAACCTAGAGGAAATAGAAGAAAGCACGTTTTTTGAGAAAAAGTTTTGGTATTTCATAATACCATCTGGAATATTATTAGCAATAGCCATTTTTTTGGAATTTGGTTTTGAAGAAATCTTGATAAGCCAATTGTTAGCAATCTTATCTATATTCCTATCTAGTTATGGTGTAGTTAAAGAAGCGATTAAAGATGTAATTAACAAAAAAATAACAGCAAATATTTTAATGATAATTGCAGCTATTGCTTCTTTTTTTATTCTTCATGGTCAAGAAGGCGCAGCTGCCATATTACTATATGCTATTGCAGAGCATATAGAAGAACTTACCACCGATAAATCTCGAGATGCAATTAAAGAATTGCTTGAATTATCTCCAAATGAAGCATTGTTAAAAAAAGGAAATGAGTATATTTCTGTACCAGCTATCCAAGTTAAAAAGGGAGATATCATAGGTGTAAAACCAGCTATGAAAGTTCCCTTAGATGGTATTATTATAAAAGGTAAATCGTATTTTGATGAAAGCACTATTACAGGTGAATCTTTGCCAGTATTTAAAAATGAAGGGGATGAAGTTTTTGCTGCTAGTATTAATTCTGAAGGTTTTGTGGATGTTGAGGTAATTAGAGAAACCAATGATACTGTTGTAGCTCAAATTGCGCATAGTATTAAAGAGGCACAGCAAAATAAAAGTAAAAGTGAGAAATTCATTGAGAAATTTGCCAGATATTATACTCCAATAATTTTAATTATGTCACTTCTTCTAATGATATTACCTCCATTAATATTCCGATTGGATTTTAATAGTTGGTTCTATCGTGGTTTAATATTGCTGGTAGTATCATGCCCTTGTGCTTTAACACTCTCAACGCCATTAGCAAACATTACTGCTCTCACTAAATTGGCAAAAGAAGGTATCTTAGTAAAAGGAAATATATATATTGAAAAAGTGGATAAAATTCAAGCAATTGCATTTGATAAAACTGGGACGCTAACGGAAGGATCCCTTAAGGTTTTTGAAGTTAGAGCTTTTGAGGGATATGATGAGAATGCAATATTAAGCATAGCAGCAAGTTTAGAATCACTTTCAGAACATCCAATTGGTCAAGCAATTGTTAATAAAGCCAAAAGGATGAATATTAATCTATTGAATGTCTCTAATTTTGAAATTTTAAAAGGAAGGGGAGTAAAGGGAGAAATTAACGGAAGAGTATATTATATTGGTAGCCAAAAATTTTTTAATGAGCTTAACTTTAAATTACCATTTGAAGAATTAAAAGAAATTGAAGAGAATGGCACCATCCCGATATTAGTTGGAAATAATGGACTAATTGGATTAATTTCTATTCGGGATGTATTAAGAATAACTTCTCCTTTATTAATAGATGGTTTGAAAAAACGTAAATATAAATCTATTCTAATATCAGGAGATAATCAAAATGTATGTAATACAATTGGTTATTGTTTAGATATTGATAATATCTATGGTGAGCTATTACCAAACCAAAAATTGGAGGAAATTAAAAAATTAAAATCTGATTACAAAGGTGTTGCGATGGTAGGGGATGGAATTAATGATGCTCCTGCTTTAGCGTTATCAGATTTAGGTATAGCCATTGGTGCTTCTGCAACAGATCTTACTTTAGAAACTGCTGACGTTATCATAATGAATGATGATCTTAAAAAAATTAT
>JBHLKA010000037.1:0-17935 GCA_048887145.1 Candidatus Hodarchaeota archaeon | reverse complement strand
ATTGGTGCTTCTGCAACAGATCTTACTTTAGAAACTGCTGACGTTATCATAATGAATGATGATCTTAAAAAAATTATCGATTTCATTGATATCTCAAAGAAAACAAATAAAATTATAAAACAAAATATTTGGGCATCAATTAGTATTAAAGTATCTTTTGCTGTTTTAACAGTCATTGGGTTAATGACGTTATGGTTAGCAGTAGGTCTCGGCGATATGGGGGTTTCACTCGCCGTAATGTTGAACGCTATGAGAATATTTCGATATAAGAATAAAGTGTCTAAAATTTCTTCTGATAAAATTAGAACAGAATCAATTATGATTATTTGTGAGAATTGTAAAACAAAACAGATTATACCTCAACATCACGGCAGAGATATGATTCAATCGGAAGATAAATTAGTTTGCTGGAGAAAGATGCTAAATAGTGATGAATTAGAATCATGTGAACAAGAATTACCCCTCTTTTGCCCCAATTGTAATAATAAATTAAGCATAGTTTAATAGCCAACTATCTTTTTATAAAAATTTTATGCGGGAAGAGGGATTTGAACCCCCGAACCCCTATGGGACTGGATTCTGAGTCCAGCGCCTTTATCCAGACTTGGCAATTCCCGCTTAATTTTAATTTAACGTTTATTCAGATATTATTATAAAAATATATTTAGGAATAATAAGTAATTGATTATTACATAAATTATAAAATTCTTGAGACTCAACCTATCTATTTTAATACAAAAAACAATAATATATTATTAAAACTAATAAGTAATATAGACTTGAATAGTATTTTTTTAATTAATTATGTCAAACAAACCACCATCTTCAAGCAATAATAATATTGAAGAAAAAAAAGAAGAGGATAAGGTAAGGAGAAAAGAGCAACCCATAATTGTCTATCAATTTAATGATCAAATTGGAGATTTTGAAGAATTAATAATTGATCCAGGAATTGAATTGAAAGATCTATTAGATGATGACTTTATCCTTCTTTTTATTGACCCAAAACATTATCGCGTGTGGTTATGGCATGGATATAATACTACGACTAGAATGAAGTTTATTGCCGCTAAAATGGCAGCTCCAATAAGAGATAAACACGGTATTGCTTTTAAAATAACCACCGTAGACCAGGATAATGAAACAATTGCGTTTAAAGTAATGTTAGGACTAGAAGAAGAAATTGATTATGAAGTAGCTCAAACTGGACCTGCATATGAAGGGACTGAAGAAGATCTTGAATTATTAGAATCATTGTCTCGAGAAAAAATCCTTTTAATACTTGAAAAGGCAGGTCTTCCTGAAGGTTATGAGAGAAAAATGGTTATTGTAAAAAATAAATTATTCGGATACAAAGAGTATGACCGCAATTATTTAGGATCTGTCATTAAGGAAAAACAATTATTTCCATTAAAAGAGGAAGTTGAAGATGGTGCCTATTTAGCTGAAAACTACGTACCAAGAATGCTTCTATCTTATAATAATGTTATTCTAACTGAGCTTCTACAAAAAGTAGAAGTTGATGATAGTATAAAAAAGAATTAATTTAATTATGAGTTACAGAACAACTCGAAAAATTAGAAGATCGAAGAGAAAAAGACGAATTTCACTTCTAATTTTTTTTATACTTCTTATTGGCGTACTTGCTAGTGTTGCAATTATAATTTTGTCTGTACCGTAGTATACTTAAAAAAGTAAAAATTAACTAAATTTGTCATTTTCTTTAATTTCAATACCATCCGGTAGTGTGATCTTAGACACCGTTAACCCCTCTGCTTTTTTGTAATCATCAAACGTTCTAGATTCAACAATTTTTATATATTTAAGCAATTCATTATTCAAATCTTTAGGTAATTCGTTAGGTTTATGATTTTGTAGTATTTGGTCTACTTTTTCTCGTGCACGAGTAATAATATCTTTGGCACCTTTTTTATACCAAGTAGTACGTCTATTTCGATCTAATAGTTTGGGGAAGTATAATTCTGATTTCATGTGATCTCGAGTGTGTCTTTCAGCTAAGAAATTAACTCCCTTTTTGTCACTAGTAGTGACTTTTTTAATAACATCCAATCCTATTGTATCTTCATTGACGGTAATACCTTCAATTGCTCTTTGTACCATCCCGGCAAGTTCATCATCTATTACTAATAATTCTAAAGCTTCAACTAAAGTGGCTTCATATGTTCCCGCACAAGTGATATAATTAACTCCTGCTTGAGCTGCTAACATTAGTGTTTGTAAGCGCTCAATTCCATTTTGCATATCAAGAACTTTAGAATCAGTACCTCCTCCCGGACCACGAGAGGGGATATTATAATAACGTGCTAGTTGAGCAATTCCTGCGGTAATCAATCCCATTTCGGGAGAGCCCATCGCAGAATTCCCTGTACGCATGTCAGTTATATGAGACACAGTCCCATAAAATATTGGAGCACCAGGATTATATATTTGAGAAAGGACTAAACTTCCAAGGATTTCGGCATTGGTTTGAGTTATTAAGCCTGCTAATGTTACTGGAGCAGAGGAACCTGCAAGTGCCTCCGGTGCAATAATAGTTGGTTGTTTATACTTTGTAAAAACTGAAAAACCATTAGTCATTATTATCGGTAGATGTAGTGGACTTGTTGGATTCATAAATCCAACTAGCCTAGGTCTTTTCATTAATTCCTCATCCCCCCCAACGATCATTGATGTCATTTTTATCATGTCTGTACTCGCTAATTTCCCAAGACAGCCCAATCCATATGGTTTTTTAGTATTTTTCGCCCATTGATAAATACAATGGACATGAATAGTAATGTATGAAATATCATTAGGCCACACATCAACATGTGAGCATAAAATATGCTCTAAAGAATCAACAATTTTTATTTGTTGAATTGTGTCGGAAAAAAGAGTTTTTCTTACTCCCTTTTTCTGATTTGGGTCATAAATCTTTACTGGAGTCCCAATAGTGGCAAAAACAGTATCTTTTGTGTTAACTTCAAAATTAAATTTTCCATCCGGACCATGGAGTCTAAAATGATTTGGGACCGTCTTTAATTTTTCTTTTATTAGTGATTCTGAAAATTTAACAAATCTGCTTTCATTATCTACTTCAGCACCATTTTCTTTAAGAAGATTTCTTGCATCTTGAGCATCAATTTTCATTCCGACATCTGTTAATAATTGCATAGATGCTGAATGAATCTCTTGGATTTCATCTTTTGAAAAAACTTCAATGTGTCTTAATTTCATTTCTCTCTCCTTTTATTTTGTGATTAAGTTGTTAATAAGTTTTACTGCCTCAATCGCATCATCTGCCCAACCATCCGCACCAATTTGTTCTGCCCAATCTTCCGAAGTAGGAGCTCCGCCTACAACTACGATATATTTATCCCTTAAGCCTCTATTTTTTAATTCTTCAATGACTTGTCTTTGAAAATCCATAGACATTGTAAGTAAAGAAGATAATCCTATAACGTCTGCTCCAACCTTTTCAGCTTTAGAGATAAATTCATCGGCTGTTACTTCTACACCTAAATTGAATACCTCAAATCCATTAGCAAACAGAAAGGATCCTACTAGATCTTTCCCAATACTATGAACATCGCTTTCGACAGTTCCAATTACGACTTTTCCTAATGATTCTTTTTTTCCTCCTGATTTTCTAATAGCAGGGTCTAAAACACCATCAATAGCATCCTTTACCGTATCAGCGGCACCAATTAAATCTGGAAGGAAAATATCTTCATTTTCAAATTGATCACCAATAAATTTCATGATATTCCCAATAATTTTTAATAACGCTTCAGGACTAGCACGTTCTTTATCAATTAAGGATTTACACATTTCTTTTAGTCCTTCCTTATCCCAATCTTCTACAAATTGTTTCATTTCCTCTTCAATAGACATATATTATCCCTTAATTATTGCGAAATTAATTTATTAATTAAATTAAGTATTTTAAAAAACTTATTTGTTATTTCATATTTCTTATCTTTAATATCTATTATGAAAAGTTAATAGAAAGGATAAATTACATCATATCATATTTTATTTAATCAAATAAGACTTATTATTGAGATATTTTTATGAATTTAAAGCAATTAGCAGTATTATCAAAAGATGAGATTGAGCTAATTCATTCAAATACTCTAAATTTACTAGAAACGATTGGGATAAAAGTTGAATCCAATGAAGCACAGGAGTTATTGGAAGAAAATGGATGTATATTAGCAGAGAATCATTTTGTTAAGTTCCCAGAAAGTCTTCTCAAAGAACATTTAAAAAAAGTCCCTCAACTATTTTCTTTATGGGGTCCAGATGAGTCTTTTAGCTTTGAAGTGAATACATCTACTGTTAATTTTGCAACAGTAGGTACACCAGTAAAAATTTATGATCCCTCTACGAAAAAAACAATTCGAAAAACAATTTTGGAAGATACGATAAAACAAATACGCATAGTAGATAGTTTAAAAAACATTAAGTGTTCACATGTAGATGTCTGGCCAAATGATATCCCGTATTTAGAACTCCATTACCACACAATTCGTGCATGGGCGCAAAACAGTTATAAGCCATATGGATTGGGTTGTTATGGAAGAGTTGCTTCCCAAGATATGATGAACCTAACATCTATTATTGTAGGGGGAGAAGAAGAGTTAATTAATAAGCCGAGAATGATTGGTTTTTTTAATCCAACAAGTCCACTAACACTTACTAAAATTATGTTGAATGGATTATTTATTTTTGCAAAGTATAAACAACCTATAATCATTGCTCCAGCCGCAAGTGCTGGATCGACCGCTCCAGTTACATTAGCTGGATTATTAGTACAATCTAATATGGAAACATTATCCTCGATTGTCTTGACACAAATAATTAATCCTGGCACTCCAGTGTTTTATTCCACCATGAATGCTCCAATGGATCCTCCCACTGGGAATGTAGCTTGGGGATCCATAGAAACAGGTTTAATAACTACAGGTGCAGCGCAGTTAGCTCGTTTTTATAATATTCCTTCAAGAGGTCCTGGAGCTGTAACCGAATCAAAATGTTTTGACATTCAGTGTGGATTTGAACGTTTTATGACCCTTTATTTGGCAGCTAATGCTGGAATTAATTATATTACCTGTGCAGGAACATATGAATCTTCATTGGCAGAAGCATTAGAGTTGTTAGTGATAGATGATGAGCTGATTGATATTGTAAAACGAGGTATCAGTGGAATAAGAGTAGATGAGGAATCTTTAGCCATTAATGAGATTAAAAGAGCAGCAATTGAAGGTAAAAATTATTTAATGTTAAAACACACTGCAAAAAATACTCGAAAGGAGATATTTGTGCCAAAACTAGTAGATCGAGATCGCCGTGGAATTTGGAGTAAAAATGGAAGTAAAGACATTATAATGAGAGCCAGAGAAAGAGTAGAAAAAATTCTTGAAACTCAAAGTGGACCCGGAATTTCTTCAGAAATTGATGCCAAATTACAGGAGTATTATAAGCGCATTTACTCTAGAACTTATGATGATTTTCGAAAAGCAGAAGGATTGGAAGAATCTGATACAACGAAGGAAATATCGGGATTGGAGGAATGATTATGAAAGAAGAAAAGGAAAAAACTTTTGATCAAATTAATAAAGAATTACGTGAAAAGTGGGATAAGCTAAGCTTTGATTCCCAACAAATTAGAGCTGGTGAGGATCCATATCCTTCTACAGAAAATAGTCTACGCTTACCAATTTATGCCACAAAATCTTATGTTTATTCTTCAATGACAGAATTATCGAAAAAACATTATTTCTATTCCAGAACTGAAAATCCAACTTTATATGCCCTAGATAAAAAGTTAGCAACTTTACATGGTGGTGATGATGCAGTATCTGTAGCATCAGGTATGGCAGCAATCCACCTTGTTTGTTCAAGTGTATTTCAACAAAGAATAAAAAGAAGAAGACCTAAAAAATTAGTAAAATATTATCCTCAGAGCCATCCAGAACAAATTCCAAATATAATTATGCATAAAAGTACATATACAGGAACATATAGGTTGTTCATGAATTTATACCCTCAATTTGGAATTGAACCCAGAATTGTTGATATGAGAAACTTAGATAACGTAAAAGATACAATAGATGACAGAACAAAATTGATATATATTGAAACTCCTGCTAATCCTACTCTTGATATAATCGATATTCAAAAATGTTCAGAATTGATTCATGACATGGGGGGAAAGTGTATTGTTGATAATACATTTGCCTCACCGGCATTACAAAAACCACTAGAATTAGGAGCAGACTTTGTTGTAGAAAGTTTAACAAAATATATAAATGGACATGGAGATGCTCTTGGTGGAGCGATAATTGGCCCCAAAAATGAATTACAAAATATAAGGTATTTTTGGTTAGAATTACAGGGACCTGTCCTAAGCCCTTTTAACGCTTGGCTGATTTTAAGAGGATGTAGAACATTAAGCGTTAGAATGGAACGTCATTGTTTCATAGCAATGAAAGTTGCTAAATTTTTAGAAAATCACCCAAAAGTAGCAAAGGTTATTTATCCAGGATTAGAATCACATCCTGAGCATGAAATTGCTAAAAAACAAATGAAAGATTTTGGTGGAATGATTAGTTTTGAGTTAGAGTCTATGGATGCAAGTTATAAATTTATAGACCTCCTTAAATTTATTAAAGTGGGAGTATCTTTAGGTGATACAACTTCACTCATGGAATATACCTCTGTTATGACCGGCTTTGATCTTGCAGCATGGGAAAAGCGAATGATACCAATTTCTGATTCACATTTTAGATTTTCTATTGGTTTAGAAGATCCTGATGATTTGATACGAGACTTGGAACAAGCTTTGTCTCAAATTTAAAATTAAAAAAAAATGAAATTATTTTTATATTTTTCTAACCCAGTCCTATCATGGGCAAAGCCTCTCTTGACGTTAGTAAGGGTTCTAAAGTATATTTAAAACCTTTAATTCCGAAATATCCGGCATATCTGTTATTTATTGCTTTAAATCCTTCATGCTTTTTATCATCTGGAACTTCATAAATTGAATAGGTTTTTATATCACCTGCAGTTGCCACGAAAATATATAATTGTTTTACGAAATCAGGTAATTTGGGTAAAGTCCCAGAGGTAAATTTCTTTCCAATATCCTGCGCACTTTCAGTAGGGTAAATTAAAGTTGCCATAAAATGAGCCATTTCTTAATCATACCTCTAATTTAATATATTTAAATTTTAGATAGATTTCGATTAAAGATAAGAGAGTTGTTCTTATATAAATTTTGATATTTTTGTCAAATTCAATTTTAACTCTTTTGTAGATTACGAAATAAAAAAAATTAAAATTAATTTTTTATAAATCTTTTACTTTTTCTCTCTTTTCATCATGTAATTTCATTATTTTAATCTTAATTTCATCAACTTTTGATTTTGAAAAAGGATAAAAGTATAAGCAAATTAATGTTATTCCTAATGCAATACCTGGGATTACGATAAAAAGGAATCTTAAAGCAAAATCTACGTCAATTAAAGGATCATAGACTTCCCAATCACTTTGTACAAAAACAATACCGATTGTAACTATCGATAAAATCATTGAGAGTCGCATAAAGAAGTTTGTTATTCCAAAGAAAGCTCCTTCGCGCCTTACACCTGTTCTTAATTCATCCTCATCAATGACATCTGCGATAATTAGGTAGATGAAATAAAGCATCCCACCAAATCCAACTCCCATCAAGATAGCTATAATTAAAACAATCTCATATACCTTTATGAACATAAGAGGCACTGAAGCAAAAAAGTAAGCAACAATAGAAATAGCATATCCTTTTTTACTCCCGATTTTAAGGTCTAACCACCTCCATAATACAACAGAGAATGCTCCAACAATGTACATTATTCCCATTATTACAGAAGTATCAAAAGAACCAATACCTAATACTTGTCTCCCGAATATTTGAACTAATGTCGCAAGGAGTAGTAAAACGTATTCATATAAAAAGAACATTGCGGTATAAAGCACGAATGCTTTGTTTTTCATCGTATGCTTCAAGCTTCTAAAGAATTTAAACTCATATTGATAATCAAGTTTAAATTCTTCACGTTCAGTTACTCCCCATTTCAAAGAAATTATAATAGAAACTGCTATTATTATTGATGTGATAATTCCATTCCATAAATACGTTATTCTTGTTTCTTCAGCCATAAGAACTATACCTGGTACTAACGCAGCAAAAAGTAGACCTACAACTGAAAGTAATTGTTTAATTGTATTAACTTCAGATCTTTCCTTAACTGTTGTATATAGTTCAGGAAATAGACTATCATATGGGAGTGCAATCATTGTATAAAATGTATCATAACATATTAACATGATGAGCAAATATAGAAAAGTTATAAACTCATCTCCTAGTGGAGGGAGCCATATAATAATTTCCAATATTAGCATTGGAACTAAACCCAGCATTATGAATGGTTTTCTACGTCCCCATCTAGTGTGTGTTCGATCTGAAAGATATCCTATCAAAGGATCATTAAACGCATTCCATAATGTCCAAATTACTGCTGCAAGTACATACCACTTGATATCCAACCCCACAACAGTAAAATAGTATGTAAAAACCCAAATATTAAACGCACTATTGATAAACCATTGTGCAAAGCTTCCCATTCCAAAACTCCATTTTTGCCACTTACTAAACCTGGGCTTTTGTTTAATTATTTCTTCACTCATGTTATTTCCCTAATTAAATTTTAGGCTAATTTTTTTAAAAATTGTATAGTTTATTTTCTATTAACTAAAATAAATAGTTGATCATTATAGACTTCAAAATTATTTGAAATAGTTTTACATAGCTAAGTTTAAACTAGCATAATACTATTCCCTTGAATACTTTTCAATTATGTAATTTTGAAGAGACCATGCGTATTTCTCAAGATTAAGAATAAGGAGTTTTTGTTGAATTTCTCTCAAGTATGGCACATTTAATTTTGAAAATAATGTTCTTAAATGATCAATTGTGTCATAGATTCTCACAATAATTTTCCAATCCTGAGCCCATTCTTCATCTTGAGTTTCGATTTGTTCCATTTTAAAAGATATTATACATTATTTTATAGTATACCCGCAACCTTGGGTTTTATGAGTTTTATATCAATAAACATTAAAAAATATTTAGATATTTATGATTTAGTGATTTTAAAAGTTATAGATATAACTCGAAGTTTTTTTCAATAATTTGTTGTGCATTTTTAAATTCTGATACGTTAATTAATCGATTTAAATCTTGGATTTCATTTAACTCATTTTTATAGAAAGATTTAAACTCTTGTGAAAATTTTTGAATAATTCTTTCCAAAATTGCATTTTTCTTAGACGTAAGTACAACTACAGCGAATCCATGCTCATTATCGTAATCAACAACTATATCAGCTTCTCTTGTTTGAATTACATCTATTTTATCGGATTTATCTACGAATTCACTTAGAATATGATTTAATCCAATTATGATGTTACCCCATATCTTTAAATTATTCAAAATCTTTTCCTTTTTTTTAAAATTATATGAATATAAAAGAATTCCAGACTTGTGGTAAATATTTACTGAGTAAATTTTATTGGGTAAAAGGAAAAACATTTCAGGCTTTAAAATTATCATTACATTTACTCCAAAATTTGTAATCCAGATTAAAATGACAAAAAGTTCTCTATAAACTTGATCTTGAAAGATTATATAAAGTATATAAAAAAATACAGGAGCTGTAAAAATACTTGTATTCAAAAAAAGAGGTAGACTCTCTTTAAGATCTTCTGACTTTAGGTTCATGTAAATTGAAATATATAAAAGATAAATTGTAATGGATATTTGAAAGATAATAACAATCGCTCCTGTTGAAAAGTTAAAATGATAATTAATTGTAGATACATCTATCATAGAGAAAGGAAGAGATGGAGGTAAATGAATAGAGATCAATATGGAATTAGGTAAAAATAAAGTGCCAATAAGAAGACCAAAAAAAATCGAAATCATTAATACTGGAATTATTTGAATTTTTCTATACTCTTTGAAAAATGAATAGAGAAAGGATGTGATTATTAAGGAAAGGAAACCTGAGATAACTAAAATTTTCCATAATATTAGGTTTATCGTATTTGAAATGAAGAAAACAACCGAAAATAAGTAACAACTGTAAAAGATAAATCCAGAGGTAAAAACGACTCCAATATTTAAATAAGCAATAATTTCCGTACCATAACGCTTTCGATTTTTAATTATATAAATTATTGTAATAAAAGAAATACACAAAATCAAAAAATATCCGATGATTAATGAAATACTTATAAAATGGTTCATTATTTTATAACTTCGTTTTATAACTTGAGGTAATTTGAGGTATTGCTGAGATTTCTTAAGACTTACATTTTATTTTTTTTATACTTTTAAGATAGAAGATTTACTTATATATATGCATTTGGTTAAAATTATTGTAGAGAATAGCCTGTTTACAAGTTGTAATGATTAAACTTTAACAAGGTATTTACTAAAACATTCTTTTATCAATTTTCCAGTGTCTTTAAATACCGTTACATCGATTAATCCACTTAAATTTAGTAAATCCTCCTTGTTTTTATCTGAGAATCTTTTTATAAACTCTTGTACTGCATTTTCAAGAATTTTGTTTTTATGCTTTGCAATTAATAATACAGCATAACCCAAATCATTTTGAAAATTAAATACAACTCCCTTATCACTCATTTTTATGTGGTTTAATTGATCCTCAACACCAGTAAAATTTGCAAGAATATGATTTATCCCTATTAAAATACTCCCTTTCAATAGAGATTCATCACCTTCTTTACTAGTTTGGAAATTATATGAGTAAAGTAAAATTCCAGACTTATGAAAGATTATAAAATCAAAAATCTTATTTGTGAATACTAAAAATAGAGCAGGTTTTTTTATAATAACATATAATACAAAGCCACTATTGATAATATATAAAGTTACATATAAAGTCCTAAAAACAATATTTTGGGTTATAAGAAAGATTGAATAGAAGATTATATTTAATGAAATAAGGAGAATATAGGTTGAGAAGAAATTTGCTAAGCTTTTATCATTAAAATTTTTATAACCCATGATTTGAGATATATATAAAAAAAATATTACTACTGAATTGAATATAAAAATAAAAACTAATAGTGTAGTATTTTGGAAGAAGTATATATAATCATTGTCTTGTTGAACTGCCAGAAATGAGTTTGGAAATATGAGCAAACTGACAATAATCCCTTCCAAGAAAAAGTAAATAATGATAGCTAAAAATCTTATTTTACTATGTTTATGTAATTCCACGCTATGGATAGAAGATAATAATCCTATCGAAAAGATTCTAATGAAGATTGATATTTTCCATAAAGTCTGCGAAATCTCTATTTTAAAATAATTTTCTACTGATAAATTAAATAAAACATAAGATGAGGCTTGAACAATGAAATATATAAGAACGATTATTGCGAATCCAGTTTCTGCTTCATAATTTTCTTTAGCATAAATGCCATGAATAATTCCAACTAGTAATAGTAGCACTAAAATGCTAATATAAATTATACCAATCATAGATAATTTTGGATCGCAATTAAATGATTATTAATCAACAAATTATATAATTTAAAATTATATAAATTTTAGTTTATATAAAATCCTTATAATTTTGTTCAAATTAACTTGTTCTGTCTTTAATCTGATTTTTTAGCCAACCGATTTTATCTGTTTCTCTGAAATCAAATTGAGGGACATAAGGTTTTATATCCAACACAGGAGTTTTGTCTAAAACATCAATGTTATTTACTCTAATTATATTTTTATTAATCTCCGAAAGTTCTAATAATGACAATCCAATAGGG
The DNA here is from genome assembly GCA_048887145.1 of Candidatus Hodarchaeota archaeon. Lineage (GTDB taxonomy): Archaea > Asgardarchaeota > Lokiarchaeia > Sigyniarchaeales > SOKP01 > SOKP01. Next base: position 6,028 of record JBHLKA010000037.1, on the reverse strand, counting down.
TTTGGTCGAAAGGGAGTACGTATTGCAAAAACACCTTTCAATTCATTTTGCAGAAAAGGTTTAGATTTCAATGGAACTGGTAATTTTACCATATCAAAAACATATAGACAATAAATATGTGAAAAACCGTTCAAATCTTTTAAACCATCTTGATATTCTGAAAAAATTTCTATCATACCTAACGTTTTTGACATAGATGGTTGGATTGGTATCCCTTTAAGAGTTTTAAATGGAGAGTGAATAATTCCAATAGGTTTAAAGCAAATTTTTTCAGGAAATCTTCTTTCTTTAAAACTTTTTAGATTTCCATTAATTATTTCCATAATTGTGGATTACTCTCTATTTAATAAAAAATTTTTTTCTTGATTTTTGAATCTATTATATTAGGAGCAAACTTGTTGAATTATAAGTAAAAAAGGATCTTATGAAAGAATTTATTGATTTTCTCAAAAATGAAGGGATTATCCAACGTTTAAAGGATATTTATAAGTTAGACCATCGAAATTCGAAAGAAAGTGAATTTATTGATGCAATAATTGAAATATTCGTTCATCTAGATATTATTAAGGATTTTGGTTATAATAGTAACCAAGAAGAAGTAATGGAAATGGATATGGGAATAGATATCATTGGAAAGATCTATGAGAGCAAAATCTCGAATATTAAAAAAAAAAAATTAGGTGAATTTTACACACCATCTCATGTCGTGAAATATATATTAGATGCTATCGGATATGGTAGGAATCATGGAATAGAAGACAAAAAAATAGTAGATCTTAGTTGTGGTTGTGGGAGTTTTCTTATTCAAATTGTTAAAATTATAATGAATTTTTATTTTAATAAATTTAATTTAAGAAATTTAGATGATATTTCTATTGATCAGGCTAGAGTTATAATTAAAAAAATTCAAGAAAATGTTTTCGGCTTTGATATAAATCCTATTACTTGCGTTTTATGCTGCATAAATCTCTATTTTTCGTTTTATGAATTACTTAAGATTATTAATATGCGTGATGACAGTTTTGAAATACCAGTTTTAAATATTATTAACGCGAATATCCTTGAGTATTCTAATTTCGATAGATTTGACTTTGTGGTAGGAAATCCTCCCTACTTATTTTTAAGGAATATAAGCCCAGAAAATAAACTCTTAATTGAACAGGGTAACTTTAAGACTATTAAAGGTCAATACGATTATTATCAAATTTTTATTGAATTGGGGATTAATGTTTTAAAGGAAAAGGGTTTCTTAGGTTATATCATTCCAGATTCTCTCTTAGCTCTGTCAAATCGAAAATTGATTAGAAAATTCATATTTAATAATACTAAAATCAGGGAATTATACTATATTGGTCCAAGTTTTGAGATCCCGATTGTTGCAAATGTTATTATAATTTTACAAAAAGAATGTGAAGAAGATGAGAGATTTAAAAATTTAATAACAATACATAATCCATTAATTAATACTGGGTTATACATCTCTGTTAAACAATCCACTCTTAAAGAGTGGGATTATAAATTTTTAGTAAATCTAAATGAAGAGGACATTAAAATTCTTAAATATCTTAATTCTAATTTTCCAAAAATTGATAATATCATGAAAAATCCAGAATATAAAATTAGAATTTTTAGGGGTGTAGAATTAGGAAAAGAAGGAAAAATAGTATATTGCAAAAAATGTAATAGATATATAGCATTTCCCAGGAATAATACTTTATGTAAAGTTTGTAATTCTCTGTTAGATTTAAATTTCGTAGAGAAAATAGTCAATGATAAAATTCCTAAAGGATCGGAAGATTATTATAGACGTTTCCTATTTTTAATGAACAGATATCAGGTAAAACGATATAAATACATTAACATTGAAAAAAAGGGAATCGACTATAAAAATATAGAGGATTATAAAGATAGAATTGTTATACGACAGCTCAATCAAAATAATTTAATATGTGCTACTTACGATAAGGAATCTTTAACCTCACAATCATTTTATAATTTAAAAATTATCAAGTCTCCTATCCCAGAATTTAATCATTTTTATTTATTAGGTCTATTAAATTCTCAACTATTATCTTATTATTTTATAAAGATTTTTGGTTCCTATAAGAAATTGTTTCCAAGAATTCTTATTGAAAAAATTAAGAATTTACCTATTAAATTACCTAAATCAGCCAATGAACTACTTATTTCCAAACATATTCAAGAAAAGGTTAGAAAAATTTTATTGCTTAATGATTTAAGCAAAAAGGAGATTAATAAATTAGAAAATGATATTGATTCCTTAGTTTTTAATATATATCAGATTTCAATTAAAAATAGGTTATATATTTCAAAATTCTTAAGAAATTTATGATTCGCATCACAAACATAGTGTATGGAAAAAATTAAGATTATTTTAAGGTGAATTGCTCAAATTTTCTCGATTCATATAAGTCTTTAATATTTTATTCCATTTCTCTGCCAAGTCAATTAAACCTGTCTTTTTAAATAATGTGACAGCGCGTTCAAAAATTTGCATTACTTTTGCTTCTTTTGATAAATCATTATTGAACTTAATAGTTTCCATCATACATTAAAAGAATTGCAAGTTCGTTAAAAAAGAGTATAATATGGTGATGTAACTAATGGGATACAAATATAGGGCTAAGTACACTAGTTATCTTAATTTTTTTGACTTAGAATAATACTTTAATACCTGTTCACCTTTTTCAGCTAGATCTGTTAACCCTGTTTGTTTACATAATGATACGATACGGTCGAGAACTTTTGCGATATTCTCTTCATGTTTTAATAGATCATCTTCAGTCATGAAATGTAGTTAGATTGTAAAGAGATAAAAAATGATATATCATGGGGATAATTAGATTATTCTGAAACAAGAATTTATTATGTTTCTAATACCTATATTTATATTAATTGAAATTATAATAATCGTAAGAGAAACACTTAAAGAGTGAAGCTCAATGGAAAGTCTTCCAAATATTAATCTCATTACTGCACTATTAAAAAATTATATGTATGAAGTTGATGGGGCTGTAGCTGTTGCATTATGCGACAGAGATGGTTTTATTATAGCTTCTGAGAGCAAAGCAAAGGAAGATAAAGAATCAGATTCCGTTATAGGTGCAATTTCAGCATTTTTAGATATCTATATCGATAGAATAAAAAGTGAGTATCAGACTCAAAGTAATTTTTTCAATATTACATCAATGCAAAACAGAAAATTTGCTTATTGTTCAATGGGACACCATTCTATTCTAACTACAATCGCGGATCCATCAACTCCAGATGTTGAATTAAAGGTTTATTCTGAGCATATTGCTAGCAAAATCGAAATGTTATTAGAAGGAAATGAGAATGTTTCAATTAAAATTCCAGAAATAATAAGAGTATTATCTAAAAGAAGAGAAGGAAAATTACCCAAAGGACAATTTACAGCTAAATTAATCTTAACTGGAGATTTTAAAGTGGGTAAAACTTCATTAATTCGAAGATTTGTTGAGAATAGCTTTAAAGAAGATTATATAAGTACGATTGGTGTTGAAATAACGAAAAAAACAATAATTATGGATGAAAATACTAAATTAAATTTCGTTTTATGGGATATAGGTGGACAGATAGGACAAATTAGGCCTTACAGGCAAAGATTCTACGATGGTGCCAATGCTGCATTTATAGTAGTTGATAGAACGCGAGATAATTTAGATAGTATTAAAACCTGGCTTGACGATATTAAAGATTCTGTTCCAAGTAATATCCCCATTGTCATTGTAGGAAATAAGTCTGATTTAAATGAAGAAATTATTATTACAGAAGAACAGATTAAAGTTATTGCGAAACAGTTAGACCTTCATTTTATTGTGACAAGTGCTAAAACAGGTGAAAACGTCAACGAAGCGTTTCTTTATATTGCTTATAGATTTATAGAAAAAGTTTAATTAGTTTTATAATGTCTTTTTTAATTTGTTAAATTATATAAAATAATTAAAATAGATTTTTGTTAATTTCAATTAGAATTATAATTCAAAGGAGGTTATTGAAAAATAGTATTAAAAGTGTCCTTCAATGAAGTTTTGGCTACATGAAATCAATCAGGTTATTTGATGGGATTCTCGATTAAAGAATTGACTTATAAACAAAAGCCTCTACTTTTCCTTACTGAACAGGAATTTGCAGGTCCATGGTTTTCATTTGTCTTAAAAGGAGAACGTGTTGGCATGATTCCAGTGATTTTAAAAAATATTGAACCTACTCCAATATATAAAATGGTTAATACCAGAACAGGGACAACTATAGACAGAATTACACTTGATTTTGATATAAAAGAATATCTAAAAAAGTTGGTCAAAAGAAATATAATTCCTCCGCTTAAATTTAGAAAAGAAAATTCATTAATAAGATTGTACGTAGATATATTTAACCCTCCTAAAGTTCCTTATATAAATACATTTTTTACAATAAAAAACATATCTGACTATAATTTAATCGATTTTTCAATGTATTTCGTATTTGATTTTGATATAAATGGCTTAAAAGGTTTTGATAACGATTATTCAGGTTATGATGAGGACAACGATATAATTTATCAATATGATGATACTGGATTATATGCGGGCTTCTCTCCGATCTCAAAATCAACTCATTATGAATCATGCTTAACAAAAGACTTTAAAATAAATCATGATAAATTAAATCTATCAAATACTTTATACGAGGGTATGGGAGAAATATTATCTGCCTTACAAATTGAATTTATGACATTGGAACCCAATCATAGTTTTCAAACGGCTTTAGTTATTTCTGGTGGTTCGAATAAAGAAGAATTAATACAAAACATAAAGGAAGGAAAAGTAAATACATTCAAATATTTGGCTCAAGTTAATAGATCTGTCAAATCAGACCAAAGAAATCAACAAGAGGAGGCATTTACGAAAATTAATCTTCAAGAAGGAATTGATTGTTCATAAAAATAAATCCTAAATAATGATTCAAATAAAAAAGCCATTTTGGAAAGTTATTTGATGAATACTATGCGCGAGTAAGGATTTCTATTAAAAAAGCATCTATTTTAAAACTATTTGAACAGAGTTTTAAATTGAAATTTATCAGAAATAATATCTTCGAGTAGAATAATTCTAACATCTTTCTTACTCTTATAACTTTTCAAGCAATTTTCAAAACAATCTTTTATTTTGCTATATAATTGTAGAGTAGAATTTATAACGATAATATAATTAGAAAAACTCCTCCAATCTAATTTTTCCTTCAAATAATTTTGAACTGTATTTTCTTCCAACTTCGCATTTATTTCTTTTTCGATTTCTTGCTTAATCAAATCAGTATTTTGAATTAAGAAATAATCTATTATTATTTTCTTTTTATTTAAATTCTCAAGGGCAATGATTCCTTTCTGCTTTTGTTCTTGGTAGATAATATTAAATTTTTCTTGTCGGATTTTTTTATAAAGGGTGTATAGTAGATATTGAAAATCTTTAAAATATCCAATTCTTGCTTCTTTAACTTTATTTTCTATTATAGGTTGAAAATATTCATTAATTTCATAGCCAATGCTCTTTCGAAATAATGATTTTGCTACTTTAAGAGTGGTTCCTGACCCTATAAAGGGATCTAATACAGTATCGCCTATGAATGTGAACATGCGTATCAATCTGTAAGGTATTTCTTCTGGAAACATAGCAATATGCTCTTTTTGAATCACTCCAGGAATTTTCCAATGTCCAATAAACCACTTTTTCCATTCACTTAAAGATATTTTTGACATTTCTTTTATCTTATAGTCGAGTTTCCTTGCTTTTCCATGAGGTTTTTTAAAAATTAAGATGTGTTCATAATCATATGTTAACAAACCATTTCTAGGATAATATATTGACCCCATTAAAGAACAACCACCTGTTGTATTGGTTGTACTAACTTTTTGCCAGATTATATCGCCAAGAAAATCAAATCCAATTTTTTGACAGTCTTCAATTATTTTACTTTGGATTGATAATATCCGATATCTTCCATA
>JBHLKA010000036.1:0-21562 GCA_048887145.1 Candidatus Hodarchaeota archaeon | reverse complement strand
CAATTTAGAGCTGTAAATGATGTGAATAATCTGATTGATATAATTTCCAATTATCCTAAACCTGTTTTTCTGTATTTGGTAGGAGAATTTGAAGAAGTGCGTAAGATTTCTTATCAACTAGGTAAAAATAATATTCCTAGCTTTTCAAATATCGAGGATATGGTTAAAAATTTCCAAATATTAGTTCAAGAATCAAAATATAAAAATAACTAGCTTTTCTCGAAAAAAATTAATTCAATAAAAGATTATTTACTTACTATGTATCTTGAAAAGGCTCTTTTTTATAACTTTATAATAGTGGGAGCTGGGCCAGCGGGTTTAACTGCAGGAATAGTAGCTGCCAGAAAAGGTTTTTCAGCGGTTATATTAGAAAAAGGAAAAATTGCTGGGCCAAAACCGAGAGGTGAAGGGATGGCTCATATGCCTATAGTAGATGACGTTTTAGGTAAAGACTTTCTTCCTTCAATTGGATTGAAATCTAATGGTGGACGAGTTTGGCACTCACCCGGTGATTTAAAATCCAGTACTACTTATCGGGATTATCCTCATTATTTCTTTGAATGGCGTGTATTCATTGATCGATTTGTTGAGGTAACTAATGAATTAAAAGTAAAAATTTTACTAAATAGTGAAGTTATTGAACCTATTGAAAGAAATGATATAACTATAGGTGTGAAATATAGAGATAAAGAAGGAAATGTTAAAGAAATCTATGGAAATGCTATTTTAGATTGTAGTGGCTATGAAGGAATTATTGGAAAAAAATATGGAATATCTTATAATGAGATGAATTGCCCTATAATTAAATGTCTTATTAGCAATGCAAACTATGATATAAAAGAACATCCTGATTTGGAATTCTTTTTTATAGGTAATGGTGATTTAGATTATTCCCCAAACTTTCCTCCGAGTGTTGCTTATTTCTTCCCTTTAAACAATAATAAAGCGGAAGTAGGTTTGATGTTAAGAATGGCACAAGTTCCTAATATGAAAACTGTTAAAATTCCTAATGTTAATGAAATAATGAAAGTTTGGGATTATATTAAAGCCTTATATCCCGGTTTTAGTGAATTCTTTAAAGGAGCTAATATTGATTATGAAGAACCAACCCAATTACCGAACGCTAAGATGGCAGATACCTTTATCCCAAATCCAGGTGTGGTGTTAATAGGTGATAGCGCTGGTTTTGTAAATCCATTTGGTTCTTCTGGGCTTTATTATTCTATGGAAATGGCTAATTTTTGGATAAATATTTTATCAGAAAAATTAAAAGATTCAAATAATAATGTTAACTATAACGAAATCTTATGGAATTCTAAAAATATCAATGAATTTGAGCATAAATTTGAAAATTTTGAAGTATTTAAACAAGTGAAGCATATGTATAATCTAATAGGAGCATTTGAATATAAAATTTTCAATAGATTACGTATAGCAGATAAAGTTAACAGAAAGTGGGATTATATTGTATCACTTTTAAAACAAGCATAATCCGATGGAGTATTACATAAAAAATTAATTTTAAAATTTAAAAAAATATTTTAAAAATAGTTCAAAAATATCATTTCTTCACAGAAGGAAGGGTGAAAGTATGATTTATAATAATTAATAAAATAATACTAACGAGAGTATGAACTATTGAGATTGTTAATTGTAGTAATTGTAGTAAAATCTTTATATAACTTGAAACTTAATTTTGTTTAATTAATTATTTGAATAAAACACTTAAAATTGGAGAAAATTTAGAATGTACCATTTAGATGGAACAGACGTTTTAGACGCTAAATATTACAGAAAGACTTTTAGCATATGCCCAGAATGCATGGAAAGAATTCCAGCTGAAGTTTACGAAGATGATAATGAAGAGATATGGATGAAAAAAAATTGTCCTGAACATGGCGATTTTAAAGACAAAATAAGCTCTTCCGCAAAATATTACAAATGGACTCACCATGCAATGAAAGATAAGGATGGAAACGTAATATGGCAATTCGACAAGGATGGAGAAGCTAACCCTCCTGATTGTACACCAGAAGATCCACGAGGTTGTCCTTATAACTGCGGATTGTGCCCGGAACACAAATCTACATGTTCATTAGCTTTAATTGATTTAACTAATCGTTGTAATTTTAACTGTAATTTCTGTTATGCTAATGTGGAAAAAGCTGGTTATTTGGTTGAACCAACATTAGAAGAAATTGGTCGAATTATGGACCACTTTAGAAACAAACCAATTCCTGCCGTTGCCATTATGTTCACTGGAGGAGAACCAACAGTAAGAAAGGATTTTCCTGAAATCTGCAAGATGGCAAAAGATAAGGGTTTCAAAGAGGTTATAGTAGCTACAAACGGATATGGATTCCAACGTAAGAAAGGCGGACTAGAATTTACTAAAAAATGTTGGGAATTGGGGTTAGATACTTTATATTTCCAATTTGATGGAATTAATGATATCACATATGAAAAAACTCGTGGAATTAAAAATCTTATGGCATATAAACAAAGAGTCATCGATAACTGTCGAGAAGCAGGGCTTAGTTCCGTTGTTTTAGTTGCAACCATTGCCAAGGGTGTTACTGACATTGAGATTGGGAACATAATACAATATGCTATTGATAATATAGATGTTGTGCGAGGTATTACTTTTCAACCAGTTTCGCTATGTGGACGGATTACAGCAGAAGAGATGGATGATCTTCGAATAACAAACGCAGATGTTCTAAAAGCGATCGAGGAACAAACTGGAGGAAAAATTAGCATGGAAAATGCATGGTATCCGTTAACAACCATCGTAGAGTTCGGTAGACTTATCGCATACTTAGCGGATGTAGAGCCTATTGAGTTTACATGTCACCCAGATTGTGGATTTGCAAGTTACATGGCTATTGACCCTGATACTCATGAAATGATTCCTATTATGGAATATTTTGATCCACTGAAAGTAATAAATTTTGCAAATCGATTCTGGGAAAAAATCAAAAATAAGGAAAAAGAACAAATCAAGTTTTTTGAGAACTTTTTGGGTGATTTTGGAAAAACACTTGATAAAGGTCTAAACTTTTTAGACAAACAACAGCTTCGGGCAAGATTTCTTTTAGGAGTATTACAATACATGAAAAAACCAGGAAAACTTATGGAAATGTTTGGTAGATTAATAATGAATGGAGATTGGGAGAGTATCAGTTCATTCAGCTACGGAACATTACTTTTGAGCTCGATGCATTTCCAAGATGCATATAATATGGATCTTGAAAGAACAAAAAGGTGTATTGTACATTTTGGAGTTGCTATGCCAGATGGCTCTGTAAAAGAGATCTCATTTTGTACAATGAATACATTGCATCGTCCCAATATAGAAAAACAAATTGCTAAAAAGGTTACCCAAAAGGTCAGAAACGAATTTGATACTTCAATTGGTCAAGCTAGAGAAGACCTTGAACGTGAACTAGAACCAGAAGTTGCTCAAAATGGCGGTATTGACAGAAATCAATTAGAAGAGGAGGAGGAATAAATGTCAGAAGAGATTATAGAAACAAAGGACGGACTTAAACTTCGTAAATTAGCCAACCTAAAAACCTCAGCTGAAAAAGAATACGAGGATGCAATGTTAAATCGAGTAGAATATTTCAAGAAAAAAAATGAAGCAAAAAGTGGGTTTAATAGTACTTTACAGAACGCATTTTTTAAAGCTTTCAGTACTGCTTTAGATCTGAAGGTAAACATAGATAAGGCTTTAGGCGAGGAAAATTTGAAGAAAATTCATGATGTAATAGATAATATCCTCTTATTTGGCTTATAAAATACCTTTTAGCACTTTTTTTATTTTATTTTAATTTTTCTTTTAATTCATAATAGAATATTTTTAATTTTGTAGATTTATTAAATTCATAAAAAAGGGGATAAATTCTGCCTTTTATTTATATTTTTAAAGTAAGAATTTCACAAAATGCCAATAGAAGTATTATTATATGGAGATTTAAAGCAAACAGACCAGCAAGGTGTTAATAGAGACAGTAACCCTTTATTAATTAAGATTAAAAATAATGAAATAAAGACTGTATACGATATTTTAGAAAATCTTGACATTAATGAAGAGAAAGTAAGTCATATCTTTGTTAATCATAAATATTGCGGTCCTGGAAAAGAAATTAAAGAAGGAGACAGAGTAGCCTTATTTCCAAAAAGAATGGCTTTAATGTTTGTGGAAATTCCTCAATCAAATTCAATTGAGGTTAGAGTTAAGCTCTCTGCTGATTTAAGAAAATATGGACCGGAGGAATCAATAATAGCAATCCCAGAGGGTAGTAATATACGAAAAATATTTGAAAAATACAATATTACAAAAGAAGGAAGAAGTTTAACAATAATGATAAATGGAATTGCTTGTCATGACAAAAAATGGGTCTTAAAAAATGGAGACCTCATTACATTTAGTATATAATTCATATACTCTTAAGAATAGAATAATTTTTCCAAAATTATTTTTGAAATAGTAATTTAATTAAGATTAAGATGATTTTTAACATCTTTACCTTATCTATTTCAATTGTATTTATTATAAATTCCTTCGCTCAATTATATTACGCAATCAAGTTAAGAAAGAAATTTTTAGAGAAACATAACATAATTAATTCAGTGCTTGTATTTTTGCTTTGGATTCTTGCAGGTATATTATATCCTTTTTTTTATATAAGAGACGATATGCATACCAGATGGTTTCAATCTTTATCAATGCAAATAATATGTATATATGCTCCACTTCTTATTCTTTTTATATTATTTTACCAACATCGATTTGTAATCAAGAACAACAAGGAACTAAAAAATAAACGAACAATCGAAAACTTCTTAGAAAAAATGGACTCTGTTTATAAAGATAAATCTGGTAATAAGAATTATCCATTAATTACCGATTTACATAGGAAAGCCTTTCATTTAATACCGGTTGTGGTAATTATTTTTTTGTGGTTTTTTGCTGTTAAAATATGGGATGAAATTTGGGATGCAGACCTTTTTTGGGGCATAACAGGAAAGGAATATGCTGTGTTTTTGATTCTAACTGTTGGATATACGGGTATATTGATATTTGCGGCATTGGATTATGTACGTTTATCTTATATATTTGAAAAGAATAACATTTATCATTTAATGCCAAGTTCTATTTCTAATATCTTGGCAAAAACATTAAAACCTAATGAAATATATGAGTTTACTAAACCCGTAGCGTTAATTCTATCTTTTGTTCCTATTTTTTTCTTACCTATTAGTGTTTTTTCAGCAACAGCATTAATTTCTACTTTAGGTGATGGAGCAGCATCTCTCTTTGGAATACGTTTTGGAAAGAAAACCTTTCCCAAAGGAAGTAAGAAAACCATAATCGGATATTTGGCTGGCTCTTTATCATCTCTAGGTTGTTCCATCATAGTGTATTTAATTTTTGAGCCATTTATGCCTATAATTAAAGTTATCATTATTTCAGCTAGTGGAGCTTTAACATTTTTAATTATTGATTTGTTAAATTTAAAAATAGATGATAACATTACTAATCCATTATTCTGTGGATTAATAATGTTCCTAATTTATCTTTATATGTAATAAAGATAGTATAGGTTAAAAAAAAGCATCCAATTTCTTAGTTTCAATCTCTTTCTTTGATTTTTTTTGATATCCTTTATATATAATCTCTTCAAATTCAATATTTAAAGCATCCAATACCTGTTCTAATGCCGATTGTAAAAGATCTCTATATTTTGAGACATCCAAATCTTGGAATTTTGCTAATTCCAGAACTTTCGCTCCGGTTTTGTCATTACTTTTAATAAAACGTATTGTTTCACCCTTTTGATATTCTTTTCCCGTGGCTTTCTGATGCTCTTTAGCGGCTCTTACATGTTGAGGAATTACCTTATCATATCTACTAATATCTTTCTGTATACTAATATTAATAGCGTAATCTTCTAAATTAAATGCATCAGGATTACCTATTTTATTTCTATTATCTTTTATAATTTCGATTATTTTCTTTCTTGCTTTCTTAAATTCCTCGTCATTAGCAACATTTTTTAGGATATTTAATATTTCATTGAAAACCTTTTTGATAAAATCCGGAGTGTTTTTCTTTTTAGCTACTAATCCTTTTATGTCAATATATTTAGTGTCCTTATATATTCCTACATAATTCTTTTTCCTCTGAGATAATGCTAAGAATTGATATGTTTTTTCCTCTTCTAAATCTAAATCTAATTCCTCTTTGCTCCATTCAGCTATTTCCTTCATTTGTTGCTTGGTTGGGTTCGCTAGAAACACTGAATCTGTATCACCATATAATACTTTTACTCCTAATTCCTCTGCTTTTTTAATAGTCTGCTTAATTGAATATTGTCCTATTCCAGTAGTACTTTCAGCAACAGGTAAGCAAAATAATGGAAAATTTTGACTACCAAAAACCCCATATGACCCATTTATAAATACTTTAAGAGCTTGTTGAATAGTTTGATAATAACTTCTCTGTTTTGAGGAAATATTTCTATCACTTGATTTCGGTTTGAAAAATTTTACTCTAATATCGCGGAAAAATCCTACAACATATGCAAAAACGCCCGTTTTATGTGTGCAGATAGGATAAGGAGACCCTTTTACATAATTATTTTTATCATCCTCATGAGGACAGAGAACAGTTTCATAAGAAAGATTAGCTTCTTTAATAATCGAAGGATAAAGGCTGGCGAAATCCATCACTACAACATTATAATGGATACCAGGTACTGGTGGAACAACATAAGCACCTAAGAATTTCTCTTCATCAAATTTAGACATTAGTTTTCCACCTTTTTTTAATTCTGAGATTTCTGATCGCCTTGGAATGAGAAATTTCTTTCTACGGTGTTCAAAATAAAAAATACTCTGAATCCAAGTTGAAATTTGACGTCTAACCATTTCATGAATCGGTAATTTGGTTATTCTGCATAATAAAATGATTAAATTCCATACTAATGAATTATTGAACTGAGTTAGTTCTAAGGTTAATATTGAATCCTTTAAATTGTACCAAGTAAGGATATCATATTCCATTTCATGTATTTCTTCTTCATGTTCGTATTTTTTTCTACCTAATAAGGCTGCACTTATCGCATTTAGCGAAGCGCTTTCATATGCTCCTCCAAATGCATAACCAGAAATACTTCTATTAAAGAAGAAGTTAAATAGATCAATGTGGACTCCCTTTCTGAGATCGCAATCTGATTTTGAAAGTAATCCATATCCTCTTTTTACATGTATAGGATTTAAATCTCTATCAATTTTTAATTTGTCTGCTCTATGAGACATATAATTCAGATCAAAATTATCTCCATTAAAGGTAATTACTATCGGATACTCCCATAAAATCCTAAATGTCTCCTCTAAAAGCTCCTTTTCATCTTTAAAATAGAAAAGTTGCGCATCAGAAGGAAAATCTTCATGTAATTTCCGATATGAGAAGCCTTCCCTTTCTAAAACATAAACTAACTTTAGTCCATCATTAGATACAAATGAAACACTAATTACCTCTTGTTTAGCGAGTTGAGGATCTGGAATAATAAAATCTTCTGGTCCTAAATTAACTTCAATATCCATTGCTAAACTTTTCACATCGGGTATTGGTGTAAGGAAGATATTCAAAAATTTCTCAGAAAATTCTTGAATCTCCGTAGATTCATCTTTAAAGACATTTCTGAGCTCACTAGCCATCTTTTTTGATTCTTCTGAATCTTCTTCAAAACTTATTTTCTCAATCTTTCCATTTTTAATTTTATAAATTAGGCCAGGGATTAATTGAGTATCATAAATATAATTCAAGTGGTATCTAATATCTGCCTCCCAGGCTTTAATATTATTTTTACCTAAAATATTTTTTAAATTTAAGCCCGAACCGCCAATATTTGTTGGAGTTTTACCATAGACTTTTGAAATCTCGATTTGTTTGTCGTTGATCAAATCATACCGCTTTATTTCCTCAAATCGCTTAAATCCCTCGTACTCCGTTATACTCTTTTGAATTATATGCTCATTAATTCTTTCTTCATAGTATAAATTTTTTAATTCCGATATTGGTTCCTTACTTAAACAGTATGGTTCATGGCCAGTTGTATCAATCCAGATCTTTATTTCATCTGAATCCATATCATAAAATTTACAATAAGCTTTATTTTGCCCGCCATCATAATCAACATCCAGCAATAATCCTCTTTCTAGATTTTGAATAATTTCCCCCTTTTTAATCAGATAACGAATATATTTTGAGGAAACTGATTCACGAAGTACTTTTTCCAACTTTATATTACCCATTTTTAAACCAAAAGGCTCAGGATTCCCTTTAAAGAATAATTTTTGAGGAATTGATTTTAATTGAGACTCTTTCTTTAGAATCTTTTTTTCGTCTTCAATTATTTTCTCTTCTAATTGGTCTAGTTCAGTAGTTTCTTTTACTTCCTTCGACTCATCTTCAACAAATGAGATAAGAGACTTTTGTTTTTGATCTGGGGTTTTTTCCTTATTAGATTTTTTCGAGCTTGGCAAATTGATTACCGTTTAAAAAAAAAAATTAACTTTCTAATTAATAATATTATAATATTCATTATAATCTCAACTATTTTTAATTTAATAATCATATTTAAGGATAAGGACAAATAGAAATCATTATTAAAATGAAGCACATTCAAAAACGTTCTAATTTAAATAAAAAGTGTACAATCTTTATTTAAAAATTAGGATAATTAATTTATTTGGAATTTATTTACTCCTTCTATTTTCTTTAATAATCTTCTTTATCTCTTCTAAGAGGAGTTGTTTTTCGGCAATAAACCAATGTAGTTTTGATCTCTCGGGGTGCTCTTGATAAATTGTTTCAGCAAGCTTTTTAATTTCTTCCTCAGGGGGTTTAATAACTTCTCCATTTACATCATCCCTAATTAACAACACTAAATTATCAGTTTCGAGGGGTTTAATATCATATCCATTCTTTACATTTTTATTAATCGTAACACATAATTCTGCAAGAAACCAGACGCTTTTTTCATAACTTTCACGCGATTTATATCTTTGAAACGCCAATACCTCGACATCTTCTTTTGTGAACATTTTTTTA
Source organism: Candidatus Hodarchaeota archaeon (assembly GCA_048887145.1). Taxonomy (GTDB): domain Archaea; phylum Asgardarchaeota; class Lokiarchaeia; order Sigyniarchaeales; family SOKP01; genus SOKP01. The sequence goes on along the minus strand of JBHLKA010000036.1, from coordinate 12,438 downwards.
GACAACTCCTTCATTAAATAATTTAAACGTTAATCTTATTATCAAAAAAGAAAGTTTTACATTTAATTATTTGTATTGAGATTTATAAGCTGTTAAAACCACAAAATTAAAAATTCATTGTATTTTATTAGTATTATTAGACCATAAAATTTCAAATTTAGCCTCCGTGGCTTAGTGGTAGAGCAGCAGACTGTGAATGATTAAAGCTTTCTCTCTGCACTTGTAATCTGCCGGTCGTGGGTTCAAGTATTCAGAGCATTTGGTTCTGAGTTGAAATTCCCACCGGGGGCTTTATCAAATTACTATTTTTTCTAACCAAATATTTTAAAGAAAGCCTTAAATCAAGTAATATTATAAATCTTCAAGTTAATATTTAGATCAAAATTCCTTTAAATCTCTAAAATGAACAAAATTAACCATATTATTTTATGCATTATTGATGATGTAAATTCAGATCATTTTTTTAACCTAATAAATAAAGGTCGTCTTCAAAATTTTGAAAAATTGATGAAGAGTGGAATTTTTTCAACAAATTGTATAACTGATTTTCCAGCGATAACATTTCCAACTCAAGTCTCAATAATTACAGGAACCCATACTGGTGATTATCGAAATGAGTTATGCCATGGTGTTCCAATGTATGATTGGATGGAACGAAATGTCTCCCCTCCGATATTACGCTCATATGGCACTTATGGTTCTGATGAACGAGTACAAATTTATAAAATAAATGAAGATATTGGAAATAAATGTCAAACTCTACTTGAAATGGTTGGTGAAGATAATTCTACTAGTATAGCTCAATTTATTAATAGAGGAACCAAATACTTCTTCCCAGAAAGTAAAATTAAACTTATTATGTATTATTTCTTCATAAAATATTACAAAAACATTAAAGAAATGATAATCCGAGCAAATACAATTATTATAAAGAAACTTCTACAAACTTTTATAAATCCAAGTAAATTTTTTGAAAACCAAGAACCCCCAATTGCCTCGCTTTTATGGTTTGTTTCCTCTGACTTATTAATGCATGTTTTTGGTTATGATTCAAAATTATATGAGTTAAATCTTCGACATATTGATAAAGTAATAGGATATATGGTTAAAGAACTCGATAGATTAGGATATTTGGATGATACAGTGTTAGCTATAACATCTGATCATGGAAATTATAAGGCAAATAAGGTTGGAAATATGGACTTATTTCTTAGAAATAAAGGATTAACGCAATATCATCCTCGTAAAAATATTAAAGGAAATATGGACCTTGCCGAATTTGGAGGATTAGGGTTTTTTTATTTTAAATCGAATACACCAATTTCACGGAAAATTTGGAAGCATCCAACATTGGAGAATCTTAAAGCATATGGTCCAAAGAAGGTAAATTTATTCCAAGAATTATTTAAGATTGATGGAACTGAATTGATGTATTATAAAGATGATGCAAATTCAACAGATAAAGGGATAGTTTATTTAAAGAGGAAAAATCCTGAAAACCATAAAATTGAAGCTGGATATATTGAATATCGGGGAAATTCTAAAAATCTTAAAACTAAATATGTCTCTGAAAATCAAAATGATGATATTTTTGGATATTCTGATGATAGTGTGGCAGTTAAATTATTGGATAATAAATATCATTCAATTGAAGAATGGTTAGAGGCTACATACCAATTTAACTATCCGTTATATCCGGATCTATTAATAAGGCATTTTAAAAATCCTCGAAGTGCTGATATTATCATTAGCACTAAGGGTAAAACCGCTTATAATATTAGGCATGGACAGGAGAGGCGTAGCAGTTATTACCTACATGACATTGGTTTAAGGAGGAGCGCTGTTGTACCTCTAATAATAGCAGGATCTAATGAGATCCCTCAAAGAGAAGTATCTCATTGTAAAATAACTGATATTGTACCTACATTATTAAAAATGATAGGAAGGTCTCCTCATAAAAGTGTTATAGGAAAAACTCTATTTTAATAACCATCTGAAATTATGTATCTCAATCTAGAAGTTTAAAAAAGATAAGCTAACATTGAATGACGAGATTTTAATTACTGGTACAGATGGGTTTATCGGTTCATATTTAAAAAGCTATTTTTTAGATAATCAATATAGGGTATATGGAACGGTTTACAATCTGAGAGAACCAGATGATTATGAAGTAAAAATCGACTTTCGAAAAAAGCAAGATTTTGAGAAATTACCAGATAAAACTTTTAATATTATTATTCATACCGTTGGAATAGTGGATCAAACTGTTCCAAAAAAGTTAATGATGTCTGTTAATGCTAAAGGCACAAAATACATTTGTAATTGGGCTGCAAACCATAGATGTAAACACTTTTTATTCATTAGCTCTGTTTCTGCTTATGGTTATAAACTTTTGGGGCAGAACCGTTCTGAAGAGAAAACAAAGAGAACTTTAGGTATTCTTAGTCTTCCTTATATGAAATCAAAAGCAACAGCAGAACGATATATTGAAAAAAGTGGATTAAACTATACAATATTAAGACTGCCTCCTGTATTGGGTAAGGGTGATACTTATCTTTCTCCAGCCATCATTCCTAAACTACTTCAAGGCAATTTTTTCTTTTGTGGTAGAAAGGATCGAAAATTTTCTACTCTTAATATTAAGAATCTAGGCCCAATTCTTGCAAGAATAATCCAAGATGATCCATATTGCGAGGTTTTTAATTGTACTGATTTCGAAATTACTTGGAGTAAATTGATAGAAGAGTATGCAAAACAGTTAAAAATTGACTTAATTAAGAAATATAAACCTTTATTAACCTGCTTGAAAAGATGGAATGATAAACAATATTTATTAATATTAGGTTTCGCTCGATTTGGATGTCATTATCCAAATGATAAATTAATAAATAGATATAACTTTATCCCTATATACTCATGGAAAGATGGAATAAAAGATGCAGTTGATGGTTATTTTCAGAATAACATTAAAAAAGTAGTAATTTAAGCATGCTAAAGTAGAGATGAAGAATATGGAACCTAAATTTATGTCAAAAGTATTAAAAGTTAAAGATAAAACCAGAGTAAAAGTACGCTTTAATGATACAGATGCAATGGGTATAGTACACTTTAAAAATTATCTAGTATATTTTGACGATGGCTTTGTCAGTTTTATGAATCACTTACTTGCTCCTAAAAGAATAGAGGATACGGTTCATGAAGGATTTGTATTTGGTGTTAAAAAAGTTGATATTACTTATCAAGGTTCTGTACGATTTGGGGATTATGTAATAGTTGAGACCCAAGTAACAGAAATTGGAAATTCTTCCTTAACTTTTCATCATGATATATTTAGGGAATCCGATAATAAACTAATCGCAGCAATTAATTGTGTTAGGCTAATTATGGAGCTTCGATCAAATAAATTAGTAAAAGTTAATGACTTTTTTACTAAATATCTTTAAATTTTAATAAGATTCTAAATTCAAATAATCATTCTAGTTAGTTAAGTTTTATAAAGATTATAGAAGGTTAAGAATATGGATTCTAATATTGCAGCAGCAAATGCTCTTCAATATGTTTTAGAAGCTAAACCGGGAGAAACTATACTAATTATTTCCGATGATATAAAAAAAGAAATAGGACAAACTTTCGCAAATGGAGCAATTGATTTAGGGCTTTGGACTCGTTTAGTTATTTTAGAAACGGAAGAAAAGTTATTTAGAACAGATATACCTGCTAATATATTGGAAATGCTAAACTCAACTTATAAACCAGATATTTTTATCAACATTTTTAGAGATACAAGTAAAGAAACACCTTTTCGAATTAAGATAATTCAATTAGAGACTCGAAAGAAACTTTCACGGTTAGGACACTGTCCAGGTATAACTATGGATATGTTAACAAAAGGAGCTTTATCATTAAATAAGGAAGAATATATTAAAATGCAAAATAATGCCAGAAGATTATTAACCATACTACAGGATGTAGAATCAGTGAAGGTTAAAGCACCAAATGGTTCCAATTTCGAGTTAAGTGTTAAAAATAGAACTTGGTATTCAGATACATTTATTGATTGGAAATTAATGAAATGGATGAATTTACCTACTGGTGAAGTTCTTATAGGACCTATTGAAACCTCAATGCAAGGAACTCTGGTATGTGATCTAGCAATTAGTGGAATAGGTCCAATAGAAAAGAAAATTACCTTAGAGGTTAAGGACGGTCGTGTTGAGAGTATTGAAAGTGAGGATAAAAAAGTTCTCGAAAGAGTTAAAGAAACACAGGCCGTTGATGAGATGGCAAAATATGTAGGAGAATTTGCTTTTGGACTTAATCCTAAGGCTAGATTAGTTGAACAATTTCTTGAAGCTGAAAAAGTAGGTAATGCGATACATGTTGCGTTTGGCAATAATATGGATTATCCAGGTATAGTAGCAAATAATTCAGCACAACATCAGGACTTTTTGATTGATAAACCAACAGTAGAAATATTTTATACAAATGGTCGGTCTCGTATAGTTATGGATAAAGGAAATTTGATTGTATAATTAATTTTTTCAATATTTTAATTTTCCATTAGGTACTTTGAATAGGGGGTATAAATACGTCCCTAAGTCCTGTTCTTTTGAGTTTAATTGCATTTTCAGGACAATGATGAGTACATACTCCACAGCCTATACATTTTCTTTCATTTACTTGGGCTGTTGAATTACTTAACTCAATTGTTTCCATAGGACATTTTTCAACACAAGTCCCACATCCTACACAATATTCTTCATTAATCACAGCTAAGTAAGATGATATAGTATGTAAAGGCGCAATTCCTTGATAATACAAACGAAATGGTCCACAACAACATTTACAGCAGTTACATATTGCTTCTAATCCACGATTTGTATCTAAATGAACATGAAACACTTTATGAACCAAACCATAATCTTCAGCTTCTCTAAAAATCTTTAACGCATCATCCTTCGAGATTGGCTTCCCAAAGTTATGTTCTATAACGAATTGAGCACTTTTATCGAAAAAGAAGCAGTTTTGTTTTGGTGCATGTAATTTGCATGGATCATCTACCAAATCTTTTTCTTGTCGACAGTAACAATTTGCTAAAGCGATGTTATCATATTCATTGATAATTTGTTGTATTTCTTCATAAGGCATAATTCCCTCACCCCCCACCTCTATTTGTTTTTCTACAGGAATAATTCGATCTAATGCTGGAGCATTCTTAAATTGTTCAACTATACCTTCATAATTTTTTTGAGTTCCTTCTCTTAATTCTTTAAATAATTCTTCAAAAAGCTGTGCCTTTTTTTTATCCTTTTCTGTTGAAGTTCCCCTAAGAAATTGATATTCGAAAATTCCAGGCCACATTGGCATTAAACGATAGACCATAATGCCCGTTCTTCTACTAGGAACTCCCACAATAATACCATTGTCCATTAAGCTATTTAAGATTTTATTTAGCACATCATCATCTAAATCGCTTCTTTGTTTAATTTCGTTTATATTTAGTGAAGGTTTTTTAAAAATCAAAATAAAATTAGCTTGTTCTTCTGTCATTAAAGTTTCTATTAGCTCTATTATTGTAGGTGTTATTGGTATAGGCATTTGACCTGCTTTAGCAATAGTTCTTGCTGCTCGATACCAGAGTTTTTCTATTTTTTCAGTCATAATTTAAAATCAAGTCAAATTATTTTATCCCAAAATAATTGTGTAGAAAAAACTATCATTGTTTAATTATATTACGCTGGTTATAAAAAAGGAATTAATGTATATTTTCAAAGAGGTTCTCTAACCAAATAATATATTTTTTCAGAATTACATTTAGGACAATTCACTTTCCTATCTTTTGAAGCTGATTCGTCCTCCCATTCTTCATTACAATTTAAACATCCATACCCTATAAACCCTTTTTTAACATCCACATTTCCCCCATAAACTTTAATGGCTTTTCCCTCCATTATAGCTTGGGTTACCTTTTGATGAGCACTCTCTAATATTCTAGAAAAAGTAGGTTGAGAAACTCCCATTTTATCTGCAGAATCTTTTTGATTTAAATCGATATAATGTTTTAAACGCAGTGCTTCGAATTCTGCTATTGTTAGAATTATTTGATCTTGAATCAATGGGTCATCAAATTCTCTTCGAAAATATAGGTTATCCGGCGGACTTTTCACCATCCGCATCCTTGTTCGACGACCCATAGCCAACACTAAAATAATTAAGTATTATTTGAAATATTTATTCAAAATTTTTATAATTATTTATTAACATTACAAATTTTAATCATACGGTTATATGTTATAAATGAATTTAATTTCTTATATGAGAATTCTTTGTCTTTTATATATTTGAAATTTTTAAATTAATTTTAAAAAATATATTATCTACATTGATATTATTATCATAGCTAAAAATCATACATTTCAACAAATATCGAAAATAAAGGTGTATTTAAGTTAGGTATATTGAATATCAAATAATTATTGGAGATACTCCACCTGGAATAATAACAGGGGATATTCGGGAGATTGGTACTCCAGAAAAGGTTGAGATCTTTGAGGAGCAAATTGAAGAAGTGGATAGGGAAGCAAAATTATTTCCTATAGGTGTAATTCACCATCTCTCAACTGAGGCTTACGTTTGGAACTTTTCTTTAGTATATCAGGCGCGTAGTTTTGATGTAATTAAATGGAAAACCGCATTTTCTTGGAAAGAGGCTATGGATGAAAAGAAAATGAAAAAATACGAAATTGAAAAAGGTTTCTTTATCGGTGTAGTTGCTGGAATATTCTTTTTTCTAATAGATGAAAATATTGATAGAAATTATATCCAATTAGCGGAAATGATTGACATTTTTATTCAAAAAACTAATCAGGAGGCACCATTTTTAGTCTATGGGCTTTTAGAAAGTAAAAAAAAAGTTAATGAATTAAAAACTAATAAAGAAATGCTCAAGAATTTAGCGGATATAAAATCTTTAGTATCAAAATATGGTGGTGAATTTAAGCTAGAGAATTTAAATGAAATCAAAATAAATTTGCCTTCCTTAATCAGAGAATACTCTCATTATATCTTAAAAACCTTTAGATCTTCTGCAACTAATTATAAAAATCTTAAACTAAATCAAGTTTATTTCCTAGATTATGAAGATTTAACCGCATTAAGGGAGATTGAACTTTCATTAAGTCAACAGGTAAAAGCTGGAGAATCTGTAGATGAATTATTATCTGAATTATTCTTTAAATATTTAAAACAATATCAAGAAAAACTTGAACCTATTATTGAAGAGAAAGTACCCCAAGAAATTGAAAAACCAACTCCTAAAAAAGCTCAAATTATTAAGGTAATTATCGAAGAAATTAAAAAGGGAATAAGAAGACAATGCCCTGAATGCCTTAATAATGACAGGAATAAAATTAGAGAAGTTCTTGACAAAGATAATATTATAATGGAAAATCCTAATATTTATGGGTTTAAATATATCTGCGGAATGTGTGGTTGTGAATTTACTAAAACGGATATGATAAAAAAAGTAAAGGAAGAACATAAAACTTCTTAGCTTATGAATTTTTATATTTTTTGAATTATTTTACAATAATATTAACTTATTTTCCAACGGGTGTATATCATTAAAATAGAGTATGCAAATCGATTAGGGAGATTGCCTAAATATATTTTCGCTGCAATTGAAGAATTAAAAGAACAGAAAAAAAAAGAAGGAATGGATTTAATTTCTCTTGGTATTGGAGATCCAGATCTACCTACCCCAAATATAATTATTAAAGAATTGATCAAACAAGTTAAGCTACCAGAAAATCAGAATTATCCATCTAGTATGGGAGAGCAAGATTTTAGAGAAGCAATAGCAAAGTGGAATAAAGTAAGATATAATATAAATTTAGACCCATCTACAGAAGTTTCTCATGTTTTAGGAGGTAAAGAAGGAGTAGCAAGCATTGCAAGAGCTTTTGTTAATCCGGGAGATCTTGTGTTATGCCCCAATCCTGGATATCCAGTTTATGAAAATGGTGCTACAAAACTATGTGATGGGGATCCATATTTAATGCCATTAAAAAAAGAAAATAAGTTTTTGCCAGAAATAGAAGCAATTGATTCAAAATTCCTTAAGGAAGCTAAGTTATTATATTTAAATTACCCTAATAATCCTACTGGTGCGATAATTCCTAAAGATTATTTGAAAAAAATAGTTGATTTTGCTGAAGATTACAACTTTATCATAGTTTTTGACAATCCATATTCAGAATTCACCTATGATAATTATATTGCCCCTTCTATATTGCAATTTAGCTTGGATCACATAGAAATTAACAGCGCATCCAAAATGTTCAATATGACTGGGTTTCGTTGTGGTTGGATAGCTGGAAATGCTGAAATAATTGAAGGCTTAAGAAAAGTAAAATCTCAAATTGACTCCGGGGGTTCAATTTTTATTCAAAAAGCGGTAATTAAGGGTCTTAATGAATATACTTCACAAAAAAAACCTAAAATAGTCGCAGATACTATGAGAATTTATGAAAAAAGGCGAGATGTATTAGTTAATGGTTTAAATAAAATGGGATGGAAAACTGACAAACCAAAAGCAACTTTTTATATCTGGACTCAAATTCCCGAGGAAGAAAAAAATAGTATGGATTTCACCAAAAAATTAATAAATGCGGGCGTTGTAGGCACGCCTGGTATTGGATTTGGAAAGTATGGAGAAGGGTTTATTAGATTTGCATTAACACAATCTGTTGAAAGAATAAAAATAGCTTTAGAAAGGATAGAAAAAGTAATAAATTAAAAAGAAAGAGTGTATAATTAACTATTTTGAATTTTTCCCATATTTACTCCAGAGATACCCCATTTTTCTCTGATCTTCACTTTCTATCTTACCTTGCGAAGAATTAGAGTAATCCAAAACCATTATGACAGGAGCTTTTTCTGAATCCCAATCCTTATAATAATCTAATATCATTTCAGGATCTAGATTCTCTGCTAATTTTTTTTTCGTTTTTTTCACCTCCTTTTTATTTTTTGAATTATCACGCAGAGGAATCAATCCTTAACCCACCATTTTCTTAAAATTCTACGGAATATTATGTTGAGAGAACAAATCCCTAAAAATTAAAAGAAAAGGGTAAGAAGAAGGATTTATTCTCTCTTCATAATACTACAACTGGGATAAAGGCTCTCTTATAGCCTTCCCATGAGAATGTAGTATTATGATGTGAAAATACCATTTTTAGTACTATAAATTGTTATTATAAATAAACCAGCGTAAACTTATAAATTTACCCATTTTGTTCCCATTTGTCAAGATATTATGGCGTCTAGTTTCTCTATTTTTGTTAAATCAATTTTAAAGTAATTCTTTAAGGTAGTTTTTATTTTAAAACATGATAATTTATGAAGAAAAAAGTAGTTTTAATTGGAGCTGGTTCGACTTCTTTTGGACCTTCAATGTTTTCTGATTTATATTTAAGCAAAATTTTAGATGGTTCTACAATAGTTCTCCATGATATTGATAGAGAAAAATTAGAAATAATATATGAATTACTTACGATTGAAAATGAATTGAGGAATAACAAATTCATAATTGAACGCACAAGCAATAGAAGAGAAGCTTTAAAGGATGCAGATTTCATAATAAATTCTATTGAAGTAGGTAATCGAATGGAACTTTGGAGGCAAGATTATAAAATACCCAGAAATTATGGTTCTACACAAATTTTAGGAGAGAATGGGGGGCCTGGGGGCATATTTCACTCATTTAGAGTAATTCCTCCAATTATAGAGATTGTAAAGGATGTAGAAGAAATCTGTCCAAATGCTTTTTTCATTAATTTTTCCAATCCGATGTCAAGAGTATGTTTAGCAATTAAAAGGAGTACGAATATCAATTTTATAGGACTTTGCCATGAAATCCATTCTCTTGAATATCATATTCCACTCATGTTTAATAAGAAGCTTGGAGATATTAGAATGATTGTTGCAGGATTAAATCATTTTGGTTTCTTATTATCTCTTGAAGACTTAAATTCTGGTAAGAATTTATTGCCAAAATTTAATGCAAAAGCTAGGGATTATTTTAAAAAACGTGAAAATCGATTTGAATTTTCAGAGCTAACATTCAAGGTATTTGAAAAATTTGGATATTTTCCCCACGCAGGTGATAATCATATGGGTGAATATCTCCAATTTGCTGAAGAATTTACAAAAAAAAAAGATATGATTGATTGGATTGACCGGACTGATGATGAAAATCAAGGAATTTATAAAAGAATAATGAGATATTATAAACGACTTAAAAAAGGAAGATATCCAAGAAGAGGTATGCTAAGCCGAAGCCCATCGGGAGAAAGAGCTATCCCAATAATAGAAGCTTTATTAACGGATGCAAATTCTTATGAAAATTCTGTTAATATTCCAAATGACGGACTTATTGAAAATTTGCCGCGAGACTTAGTTATTGAAGTACCTGTACATGTTGATAAAAGTGGAGTTCATGGTATTAAAATCGGCGCAATACCAAGAAATATTGCGGCATTATTGCGTATAGAGGCTACGATTCAAGATATATGTGTTGAAGCTATATTGCAAAAGTCAAGAGATTTAGCAATTAGCACCCTAGCAATTGATCCTAATGTTGGTAGTTTCAAAATCGCTGAGGATATTTTTGAAGAAATGACAGAACTTCAAAAAGACTATTTACCTTCTTTCAAATGAATTAATAAAAATTCAAATTTCTATTTTTTCAAATAAAATCCTTTTAAGAATTATTATAACGGTAAAAGCTAAAGGGAATATAGGAAAAATAGTAGTAAATTATATATTTTAGTGGTAAAAATATATGAATTACTAGTAAAATTCTATGAAATATTTATAAGGCAAATTTCCATTTTAATATATTACCTATACCACCTTATTGGTATTAACATATTGATATATTAAGTGAATTGACTTATAGTAGCTCATGGAATCCAAAAATAGTAAAAAATCTAGTGAAAGAATTGAAAAGGCCACTACATTTCTCACAAGATTATTTTGGTTTTTACTTTTTCTAATAGGGATTCCTTTAGTAATTGCTACTGTTAGTTATTTTATTATCCAATATATCATAAAAGATGTTTATTTTTCTATAGGGCTTGCTGTAATTGTATTTATGTTTTCAATTTTCTTTTTCTATAAAAGTTTTGACCAATATCGAAAAAATCCTCTCTTTATTAACAACCAAAACAACCTTTCTGCCAGAATTCACATATTTTTTATAGTTAGCATCCTAGCTTTAGTTGTCACTCCCATTTTTATTTATGTTACACCAGAGGAATATTATTTTGAATTATTTCCTTTAATTTCGTTCTGCCTTTTATATAATATTATTTATTATTATTATTACTTCCAACCTGTAGAATATTTTGATGTATCTGAATCAAGATTCAAACGTAAACTTAGTTTCAAATCAACTTTAAAACAATTTCATAATATAGTGATTTTGATAAATTTCATAATCCATGTATTTTTCTTAGCTTATACCTATTATACTAGGTTATCATGGCTGTTTACTTTAGCCACCAATATATTTTTTTATATTTTTACCTTACTATCTACAATTAAGCTAAAGAAAAAGATAAGGGATGCTATCGAGAAAGGAGTACTATTTCAAGAATATATAATCAAATTTAAGCAAAAATTTTCTGTATCGATTATCAGTCTTTCTTTTTTATTATTAATACAATTACCATTTGATATCCTTCTTTTTAATACTTTATTATATGGTGTTGTTTACACTAATTTAGATTATATATTATTTGCGTTTGCAGCTATAATTTTCATTTTCTTATACTTAAAACTGAGGATTTATATTTCAATACATTACAAAAGAAATCTATTGATATTAAATGGGAATAAATTAAATAATTCAAATCAAGAACCTTCAGATTTCTTAATTAAATATCAGAAATGGAACATGATATTATCAATATCTTTCATTGTCTTTACCTCTTTATTTTCTTTAGGAATTGATTTCCCAATTATAATTGTAATCAGCATTCTAGTAATCATTATTTCTACTTATTTTGAGCAAAAAGCAAATTATTGCCCAAAGAAATATAGTCGATATGTATATCTTTTAAGTAGTGTAATATTATTGGGATTTGGTATTTTTTGGATTTTACCCTCCTTTTTCGATACTCTGAGTTTAGAGATTCAATTAATTATATTTCTTGTGAGTTTCTATTTGGATTTACAAATTTTTATTCAATATGACTATTTTGATAAGAATAAAATTATATTTATACAACACCTTTTAGCTTTTACTTGTTTCTTAGTAATTACTTACTCATTTTTTCCAATTATTTCATCAATTTATTTTGATTTTCTAATTGACCCCTTCTTAATGAATATAATTAACATCCTTTTCTATGTATTATTGTCTCTCTTAGC
>JBHLKA010000035.1:0-23118 GCA_048887145.1 Candidatus Hodarchaeota archaeon | reverse complement strand
AAATGAACATAAATACTTCCATTTTCAGAAAGTAAATGTTTCATTAACATCAAACGTTCATATAAAAAAGATAAATACGCCTCTAAACCTTCTTTCCAAGTATCTGAATATGCTACTGCAGATTCACTAAAATAATGTTCCCCAATATGGATTTTATAATTAAAATTTCCACCAGTTGCGAATGGAGGGTCAATATAAATAAGATTGATTTTACTCGAAAAATCTTTTAATAGTAAATTTAAAATTTTTTTATTTTCGCCCCAAATAAGAAGATTATGCCAATCTTTGTCAAGTATATTATCTTTTATTTTATGTTGGTATTTTTCAAACAAAAATCCTTGATTTTGTTTGCTATTTTGTAAATTTTCTTTATTTTTGAGATTTAATCTTGAGAAATTATATTTATTTTTTTTTCCACTCCAAATTAGATTTGGCATGATTAATCCTTTATAAGATAGCAAAAAATTTATTGTTAATTTCCTTTTCAAATTTTAATTTAGGTAATAATAATCAAAAAAATTAAAAATATGCCACTTGAAGAATTAGGAGATTGGAGAAAATCCCATTATACTAAAGATATAACTCAAGAATTAATAGATAAAGAGGTAATCCTTGGAGGTTGGGTGAGAAATTTTAGAGATCTTGGTGGTTTAAAATTTATTAATCTTCAAGATAAGTATGGAGAACGACAAATAACTCTAAAAAAAGGAGTAGTTTCTGATAGTATTTTCGATAAGGCTAAATTGGGTTATCAATATTGTATAATGGTAAAAGGAAAGGTAAAGAGATTTGATAAAGCTCCTGGAGGAATTGAGATTATTCCATCAGAAATAAAAATATTAAATAAAACTCCTGAAAAGCTTCCCATAGATATGACTGGAGAAACCAATTCTGAATTAGATATACGGTTGAATAATAGAGCCTTAGATTTAAGATCTTTAAGAAACCAAGCGATTTTTGAAATTAGAGCAGAAGTTTTAAATTCTGTTAGAAATTTTTTATTAGAACGAGACTTTACAGAGATTACCACCCCCAAAATAATTGGATCGGCTACTGAAGGGGGTACAGAATTATTCCCTATCATGTATTTTGATAAAGAGGCATTCTTAACCCAATCAGCTCAGCTATATAAAGAACAACTTAGTGGAGTATATGAAAGAGTATTCGAAATAAGTCCGTGTTTTAGAGCTGAAAAAAGTCGCACTAAGAGACACTTATGTGAGATTTTTACATTAGATCTAGAGATGGCATTTGCAGATATGAATGATGTCCTCAAGATCTTAGAAGAGATGGTCCACAATGTCATTAAGGATATAAGAAAAAACAAAATGCCAGCTTTAAAAATTTTAGAAATGGAAAATAAGACTATCGTTCCAGAAATACCGTTTCCAAGATATAGTTATGATGAAATCCTCGATTTAATAAATAAAAAATTTAAAATTAACGTAGTATGGGGTGAAGATATTTCTACCGAGGCTTACCGCAAATTAGGAGAAGAGATCACAAGTTACTACTATATTACCCATTGGCCAATGGCTATTAAACCCTTTTATATTCAACCATCAAAAAATCCAAAATATAGTGAGTCATTCGATTTACAAATGGGATGGCTTGAATTAACTTCAGGTGGAACCCGCGTACATAACAAAGAAACACTTATTAAGGCACTTGAAAAAAAAGGATTAAATCCCATTTCCTTTGAATCTCATCTTAATACCTTTGGTTTTGGTATGCCTCCTCATGCAGGATTTGGATTAGGTATAGCACGCTGGATTACATTTTTATGTGGCTTAGATGATATTAGAGAATCTGTTATGTATCCTAGAACACCTGATAGATTAACACCTTAAAAAAATCATAATGATAAAATTTTTTTTAATTATGACTGAAGAATGGATAGATTCATATAAAAAAGCTGGTAAAGCTGTAATTTATGCTCAAAAAATAGCTAAAAAGATTATTAAACCAGGAGCATTATTTTTAGAAATTGCAAATAAATGTGAAGAAGAAATATTTAACCAAGGATGCGAATTAGCTTTTCCAATAAACATTTCCTTGGACAATATTGCTGCTCATTATAGCCCTTCTATTGATGATGAAACCATTGTACCAGAAAAGGGGTTATTAAAAATTGATTTGGGGGCTCATTATAAAGGATATATCGCAGATTCTGCTATAACTTTTAACCTTAATAATGATAAAACCCTTCAAAATTATATTGATGCAGCAAATGATGGTCTTGAAGCTGCTATTACTATCTTCAAACCAGGAACTAAATTATATGAGTTAGGAGAAGCTATTGCTGAAAGAATTATTAATTACGGTTTAAGACCAATTACTAATCTAGGAGGTCATGAGTTAAAAAGATTTAATTTGCATGCTGGTCCATTTATACCAAATTTTAAAGATACTAGTCATAATCAAGTTTTAAAACCAGGAGATGCTTATGCGTGTGAACCTTTTGCCACATCAGGAGTTGGTAAAGTTGTAAATGGAACACAATCTTACATTTTTCGTTTTGTTAAAAAGATTAAAAAAGGGCTCTCCTATAAAGATCTGGATTTAATGAATAAAATAGAAAAAATAACTAATCGTCTTCCATTTTCACCTCGATTACTGGAGAAAAACGGCATTTTAAAAAAGGAAATTAAAGGAATAATTGATAGATTTTTACGTAAGAAGATTCTCGATCATTATCCAATTTTACTTGAAAGAACTGGTGCCCCTGTAGCCCAGCAAGAACATACAATTATAATAGATATGGATGGCAATCCAATTGTCACTACAAAAGAAAAGTAAAGAAAAAAAGATAATACCTATCATTTTATGCGCTGGTAAAGGAATTAGATATGGTAAAATTACTCAAAAAATACCTAAACCATTAATTGAAATAAATGCTCCTAATAACATTACCATTCTTCATCATTTAATTAGAAATCTTGATATTTTAAGTGTATCTAAAATTGCTGTCGTTACCGGATATCTAAGTGAAAAAATTGAGGCTTATTTATATAAGTTAATTAAAAAACATCGAAACTTAAAAGATAAATTATTAACAGTTCATTCAGGCGAAAACTATAAGAAGGGACCACTATTTTCTTTACTTTCCATAATAGAGAACAAAAATATTTATAAGAAAGGTAAAATATTGATTGTTTTTCCCGGAGATACAATTTTTGATATTGAGTTATTAAAAGAAGTTTTCAGTTTTATTTATGAAAATTTTGACTTAATTCTAACTAACCCTTATATTTTTTACCAAGAAATTCAAGCTAAAAATTTATACAGATCGGATAAAGGAAGAATTAATTTGATATCGATTTTAGAATCAAATGAGACTAAACCAACATTTAAGATTAAAGAAATTAAAAAGATAGATATAAATTCAGTTCCCAAAGAAATATACATAAAACGTATTATTCCAATATTAACCTTAAACTACTCCTTTTTAGAAATTTTAAATAACCTTTCTAAAAGTAATCCAGTGGAGGAAATTAGAGAAATAATAAATATATATTTAAAGCAAGATCAAAATATTTTCTCATTTAAAATAGATTCAAAAAAAAATTTTTACGATATTGATACTATGGATGATTTAGAGTATTTCAATCAGCTTAAAAGAAAAAAAAAAGGTGGACAATAGTAGCTCCGACAACCTCAGGAATTGTATCAAGGGAAAAATGTATTATTTCTTCCTATGAATGATCTCCTGAATCAAAGCCTCTATTGGGAAATTAGTAAATTTTTCTAAAGAGCCATTTTTGATTTATTGTCTCGAGTATCAAAAAAAATTACTCAATACGACAAGAATTCTTTTTATTATCGCTCCTAAGTGTAAATTACTTTTCCTTTTATAGCTATTATTTATATGATATTATTTGCTCCACAATGCTGATTTACTTAAAGGTTTTTGTGAATTGATGCAACTTGTATAACTTATGGAATTCTCTATAGAGCACTATAGGAACAAATGGAAATCAATAATAAAAAACAATTGGATTCAATGTAATCATTAAATCCTTAGTCACCAAAAATAAAAAAATCTTTGATTTATTTCAACTTATTAAATAGTCACAATTTACTCTACAGTGGACTGTAATAATTGTATTCAATTCCAATGCAATACTATTGTCCAATAAATAAGATGGTGAAATGACTATTTAAATCTTATTATTAAATCCTAAAATCATGGAAGAAAATTTTTTAAATATAAATTTGAAATAGTATAAATATCAAAATAGATTCTATAAATAAATCATGCCTGATAGTGGAGAAATTCCTATAAATATCAATGTTTTTGGAATCTGCGAATTAAAAGGAATTATAAGTCGACATTTTGCCCCTTTATCTGCAGATGCTATATTAGATAAATTACCTCTTATTTTAAGAGGCAGATATAGTTTTGGGAGGAAAAAGTATTGGACTCTTCCAGGAGTTGAAATTTTTAAAGGTACTAATCCAAAATCCAAAAAAGAAGTAGAGAAAGGCGATATAATATATAATCCAAAAACAGATGAATTAATTTTAGTTATTGAAAACATGTTAATGCCTAATAAAGTAAACAAGATTGGGAAGATCGAAGGCAATTTTGAATTATTACTAAAAGCAAGAAATGGATTAAATACAAAAATCTCGAAATCATCTAGATGAATACAGGAATAAATTATGGCAGTACCAAGGAAGTTATCAATTGTGTTTACAATTTTTTATTTAACCATAATCTTCTATCTTGTCTTATTTTTAACAGTCCCCGCAATAGAAGATGCTGTTTATCAAGCAAGAAGAAATATTGCGATTCTAACAGAAGGAACTAACTACGTTTTAGTTATCATAATTTCATTTTTCATTTGTATGATTGGAAATGCTAGTGTAGGTTTTCCTGTACCGTATCCTTTTATACTCTTTTCATTCTCAAATTCAATTTACACAAATTATTTTGAAATTCAAGGATTAAATATGGGACAGATTTTAGTAAATGGATATTTCTGGTTGCAGATTTTAGGAATTACTCTTGCTGGTGGATTAGGTAGCGCTTTAGGAGAACTAGTGAGTCTCTTAATCGGAAAAGGCGCAAAAAAATTTGCAAGAAAAAATACTCTTGAAAACGTTCAAGGTTTTGGTAAAATAGTGATAGAACATCCAAAAAGTATGTATTTGTACATATTTATTGCTGCTGCATTACCTATTCCCGATGATCCTCTATGGATTGCTTTAGGTATGTCAGAAAAACGAATAAATTTTCATAAATGTCTTCTATGGGCGTGGTTAGGAAAAAATGTCACTACTCTTTTCTATGCACTTCTTCCTATCTTAATTTTATTTGGAGTAAATGCATCTGGTATAAGTTTAGAAGATAAAATAAGTGTAATAACAGAAGCCATAATGCTATTAGTTACGATAACTCTGATGTTCTTCATTATGACATTTAACTGGAATAAACTTATAGAAAAAAGACAAAAAAGAAAAGCAGAAAAACAATTAGATTCGAAATAATTATTTTTTATTATTCAAGCAATATTTACAGACAAAAATTACTTTTTGCTTTTTTTCTGAATTCTCGTCATAATAGACTCTTTTATAAATGAAATTCTTGCAAATTTCGCATATAGCAGAAGTTCTATTTTCCCCCAATAATGGCCCTAAATTTTCAAATGACATTTAAACAACTATGGAATCGATTTTGAAAGTGTTATTTCTATCTTTGAGATTAAATCTTTTTTTTGTTTATCTCTCTTTTTAACTCTGTAAGCTTGCCGATTATCATAATAATAAGGGCGGCTTCCCAGTGAAATATTCGCTATTTCTACACCTGGGTACATCCGATGTTTTAAAATTTCAGCAACTTCCACGGCTGTTGAAATTTCATCACCTTCACCTTTTATCATTAGTGATTTGGTCCCTCCAGAAAATGCAAAAATAGCATCTTTAATAGTTCTATCTTTATCAGAACGGTTTTTTATTATTAGTGTGGTATCATTAACCATGAAAGAACCTCGTTAATAAAAACTTACTATGATTGAATCAAAAGAAGTCTAAATAGTAAGTATATTTCAATGAATATAAAATTTTTTTAAATTATATATATAAGAATTATTTCTTTAAATATTAATACTCCTTTTCAATTAAAATATCTTCAAAGATTGATTATAAATTAAATTCTGAACGTGAATTTAAATGATCTAAAATTTTATAATAATCAGAGCTTCTAGACTCAAAATGTTCGATTATCTTACGCTCATCGGTGTCTAAATAATCATAATAAGGAAAAATAATTTCAATACGTTTAGTGAAATCTTCAATACATCTATTATACCAATCATTTGGTTTTGCCAATACTGCTTGAACTTTTTTTTTAAATTTTTCTCTCTTTTCTTTAAATTTTGTTTCATCATTGCTTTTCTTGAGTTCTAATAAAGATTCTTCATATTTTTTAATATCTTCTTCCACTTTTTCTCTAAACTTAGGAATCCTAAAACTCTTTTTAAAGAAATCAGGATCCCATTCATATAAATATCTCTCATCTTCTTCAGCTTCCTCTTCATCAGTAGTTACTATAATATCACTTTTAGGGACTAAAATTAATCCATAATTTCTCTGTAATTGAGCTAAATACCTCTTACGTAAAGTTTGGTCAATATATTTTATTTCCTTTAAGACTTTTATAATATTTTTATCTAAATCTTTTATGATTGGGGTGACATTTTTCACCATCTCTTGTTTAGGGTATTCATATTTCAAATCTGTAAAATCGTATGTAGAAAACATTTCTTGTTCTGGATTTAACATGCGTAGTGCAGCAACTCCTAGAAAATAATCTGTAGATTTTAATTCACAATGATCAAAAATTAAACCTACCGCAAATGGATTTGGAATTTGATAACCTAATTGAGTTAAGCAATCTATAGAACTAAAAAAAAACTTAAACCCAGGATGAGTATGCCACCATCCTATTATAAAATCGTTCTTTTTATCTTGAATAGACTTTTGATATACCGATTCATCAATTTGGGCCATATCAACATATTGTTTGTTTTCATATCTTACACCTGCTCGATCTCCTACAACCATTGGAATAGCATCTTTTATAATAACTTCTTTATTATTTTCTATAGATCCAATAAGGATTCCATAAACTTCACGCCAATCTTTTGCCGAGATTTTATTATTAGCATATCTCATTGCATATCCAACCATTCTTCGATAGGCATTAAGCTTTAATAAAACGGGTGTTTTCACAGGATTAATTCCGTATTTTTGTATTAGTTTATCGGTTCGAGATATTTCCGTTAACCTTATAGATTTTAAATTGTTATTATTTTCTTCTGAATCTTCAAATTTGTTTTGATTGAGTGAACTTTTATCTGAATCTTGATCCTTGTTGCTCCTATCATTCATCGGTTAATCAAAGAAATAAATTTTTTAATAACTTAATTATATTTTAAAGATTTTTATTCTTTTAGAATGATTTGATTGAATTTTGAATTATATTTTAATTTGAGCAATGAAAGTTATTGGATTTTGTGGGCTACCTGGTTCAGGTAAATCAACAGCAATAAAAGCTATCAAGGATTTAGGAAAAGTTATTAATATGGGGGATGTGGTAAGAATTGAAGCTAAGATTAGAAATCTTGAACCAACTGATGAGATTTTAGGAAATATTGCCAAAGATTTAAGAGATAAGGAAGGTGAAGGGATTATTGCTCAAAAGTGTGTTGAGTTAATTAAAAATGTAGAAGCTGATATTATTTTTATCGATGGGATTAGATCTATAACTGAAATTGAAATATTTAGAAAACATTGGAAATTCCCCTTAATCGAAATTGTAACTAAAGATAAATTAAGATATAAAAGAATTGCTCAACGAGAAAGAAGCGATGATTCAAAAGATTTTGCTGAAATAATTGAAAGAGATAAAAGAGAAATTGGATTTGGGATTATTAAAGTATTGAAAGAAGCTAATTATAGAATAATAAATAACTCAACAATAAAAAGATTGGAAAAAAAAACTAGAGAAATTGTCAGGCAGATAATTGATAGCTATTAATTCCTTTTAATCAAATTTGAAATAATCTGCTATTGTTTTAGCCAATGATACTTTAGCTAATTCATTATCGATTGAATCAGTTCCAATTATTTCATCAGCTCCTGCTTTTAGAATTTTATATCTTGCTTGTTGTAGCATTAAGGCATGTGTAGCTACAGCATATACTCTATTTGCCCCACTTTCTTTTGATAACTTAATTGCCGTAGCCATTGTACCACCTGTTGCTATGATATCATCGGCAATCACTACATCCTTATTTTTTAAGTTTAATTTACCTGACATTGCAATATCTCCTGTTTTAACATCTCTTATTTTCTCAAAATACTCGACGGGTACATCATCTCCAAAATATTTAGCAAAAGCCTTAGATCTATCAACAGCTCCCTTGTCTGGAGAAACAACTACGATATCGTTAGCTCCTAATTTTTTAATATAATCCGCTAAAAGTTTCATAGAATCGACGTTAATTGCCTTACAAGAAAAGTCTGCTAAAATTTTAGGTTCATGGAGGTCTACTGTGTAAAATTCATCAATACTGAATGAATTTATCATTCTAATAATCGTAGTAGCAAATGGGCACTCACCTGGTCTAAATATCTTATCTTGACGTGCATAAGCAAGATAAGGAACCACAACTATGATTTTTTTAGGACCTATCCTTTTAACTGAATCAATCATCATTGCAAGCTCAAATAATCTCTTATTTTGATCAGCATTTGAGCTTGGACCAGTAGATTGTACAATAATAACTTCTTTTCCTTGAATAATGGTCTCATCTTCAATATTTAAGCGTAAATAATTCTCTCCATCGGGAAAGTTTTTAGTCTCAGTATCTACAGTCTTAATTCCTAATTCTTCAGCAATTTTTACTCCAAGAATTTGACTTCCTGGACCCACTATTAAGATTTTTTCCATATAAATCTCACATTTAATTTTAACTCTCTAATTTAATTTATTACCTATTTTCCTTATAACTTTTTTATAAATTCAAGACATGATTCAAAAAGTTCTTCTCTATGACCTTTAAAAGAATGGCCTCCATCCTCATAAATAAGAACATTCTTTTCATTTAAATTCAAGTGATTTTTGATAAGATAAGCATTTTCAAATGGAATTCTTTTATCATCTTTACAATGAGCAATTAATATTCTATCAATATTTCTGTCATCTTTCTTTAAAAAATATCTTGGACTGATTTTCTTTACAATTTCTTCTGAAAATTTAACATTAGTAGTGTGATAATCATAACGTGTACAAAGAGCTATTAATTTCTTAACACGCAAATCATTATACCCATAAGTTAAAATTATTGCTCCACCTATACTTCTTCCAAAAAGGATAATATTTTGGTTGGATAGTCTCTGGTATTGACTTTGAATGAGCCAATCTAACACTAATTGAATATCTTTAAAAATATCAATTACCATTCTATACCATGATCTATGTCCTGTTTGTTTTTTGGTCTCACCGTGAGCTCTATAATCGTATGACAAGACATAATAACCTGCTTTTGCAAATTTTTCAGAATAAAATCGTACAAAATAACTCTCCCTATGATCTAATAAACCAGCAAGATTAATGACAAAAGGAGCTTTTGGTGGAGTTTTTTCAGTATAATATATAGATGCTTTTAAATTAATATTATCTGATTCCACTGGTATATCTATATTTTCAATCTTAATTGTACTCATAATTTTTCCTGCCCATATTTTTCTCTATATACTTTTATTAATCTTTTTAGAGTTCTTACAGCTAATTCAGCACAATGCTTATGATCTTTAGGTAATCCATGTAAAGCATTATCTATATCTTCAGGAGTTAAATTTTCAGCAAAATCTAATGTTTTTCCTTCTATTAGTAAGGTAGTCTGACTGCCAGCGGCCACTATTGCTCCACACCCGTCGGTTATGAAATTTGCTTTTTCTATTTTATTATTTTCAACTTTTAAAAAGAATTGCATTAAATCACCGCAAGATCCTCGAAAAAAATTGGTTATTGTAATTTTCTCGTCAGGAGATTTGCCCCAATTAGGAGGATTATGAAATAATTTTACAATATGCGGATTAAAATCTTTAAGTTCCTTTTCTATTATCTCTTGTTGAAGTTTTTCAACAAAATCATCAAATTCTTCTTTCTGATCGGTCATTTTATTGTTTCTTTTTTGGGTGATTTAAAACATGGCTTTTTAAACGCTCCATTTTTTCGCTATCTTCTGATGTTTTGTAGTATTTATTTAAAACATTAAGGATATTTTCATTTATAGCAGTATGCTCAGATATACAGTTAGTTTGTTTCAAAAAATCTTCTCCATGTCTCTGAGCAGCAGTATTTTCAGTAACCTTGATTAGTTCTGTAGCGATAACACAGTTTAAATAAATAAGATCTGATAGCATGTTCTTTATATACAATAATAATTTAATCTGGTCAGACATAATAACTAAAATATATTTATTCTTTAATCTTTTTGTTAAACTCTATATAAGAATACTAGATTTTACAAAAATTTCAGAAAATAAAAATTATAAATATAATAAAATAGAATAGAGTACCAATAATCAAGGCTCCAATAATTCCTATTCTAATTGAAAATGTTCTTTTTATATCTTTTTTGATAATTTCTTTAGGAAAGTTTTTCAAATTGTATAAATATTTAAAGAGTAAATTCTTTTTCCTGATTCTAGTTGTTACATTAACTCTATAGGTGATTGTAGGAGTTATAAATTCGATTACATCAATAGGGAGGCATAAATAGAAAAAAATAAACAAAAATACGATGATCATATAAAGCGTACTAAATATGTTATCAGAAATTAACTGTGGTGTATCTGCTAAAAACCATCCTTCAGATTGTTGAAAGGTTAAAAATATTAACAATCCTCCTAATCCTACTATATCAAAAAAATCTAATTTTCTAAACCACTTTCTTATTTTTACTTCTTTAACTTTAAATGCAGTAATATAATGAAATTTGAATTTAAATAATCGCTTAAATCTAAAAATACTATTTTTTTCATCAAACTGAAACACATCTCCATTTTTATTACTGAAATCATAACAAAAAGCTTTAATAAGTAGGATAAATCCATACATCAATGAAATCCACCACACCCATGGACCGAATAAAACCATTTGGGTAAGCATAACTATTGCTCCAATTATTAAAAATATACCAAAAATTAACCTAAAGAGTTGAAATTGTCTTGGGTTTAAATCAGAAAAAAAGTTTTCTGAACTACTAGATTTATCAATCTTGCTTTCCTTAAGTGAAATTATTATATTACAGTCTAAAAAATCACTAAATTCATCTTTAAAATACTTTTGGCGCTTAATTTTAACTGGAGAAAACCACATCTCAAAAAGTCTCTCTTTTGTGGCTATTTCGAAATAATTTTGGGGAAAAATAATTAATAGAATTAATGAAATAATTTCTAATATCGATATTATCATGAAAGTCCAAGATAATACATATTCTGGACCCGCTTTTTCAATTGCAAAGAGGGGAATTGCAGTTAATAGTTGTAAGGTAATAAAAGGTAAAAAAAGCATAATCCATCCTAATTTAGGACCCAGATGATTATTCTGATATCTAATTGCTTCTATATCCTTTTTTGGTACTTCCGTTAACCATGGAAATCCTGGTCTAATTTCATAAAAGAAAAGAAAATTTTTTGAATTTGAGAATCTTCCTTTAAACAAGCTTAATAAAAAATATAGCAATAAACCAAATCCAATCCCTAAAGCAGGAAGTCCAGTTACATAAAAAAAAGAGGGGCCTCCAAGTACAACAGCACTACCATATTTTACTGTATGACCTACATCTAAGCCAAAAATTAAAAAAGAAAATCCCCCCGCTAAAATCATAAGAATTGCTGCTATAAGTCTTGAAATCGTAAGAGAATAGAATTTAACAGTTTTTTCAACAGGCTCTCTTAAGCTTCGTAACTTTGCAAATTTAATAGAATTTTCACGGAGATAATAAGGGGCAATAAAATATTTTGATGCTATTATCATACCTAAAATAACTAATAATAAATCAATAATAAAGGAAAGATTTATATCTTCGATTTCAATACCAAAATCAAAACCCGTTAAAAATAACGCTAATCCTAATGATATGATGAAGATGCCACAAACTAGAAAGATAAAACGTAAAATGCGCTTTTGAGGGTGAATTTTCTTTAAATCTTCGATTTCTTCTTCGCTTAAATGAGCCATTTCGCATAAAATCTTAAACAAAAATGATTAATTTAATTTTTACTTTTAAATTTAATAAAGTTTTAATTTTTTCACTATTTAAGTATAGGAGAATTAACTTAAATTTTTGAAAGGAGATGGACTATAAAGACTTTCATGATGGATTATTATCATTATCTTTAGTATTATTCATTTTTTCAATTACATTTTTAATCGGTTCAATTGTTTTAAAACCGTTCATTGCATTAGAGCCATTCGATAGGGATTTTATAATAATTATTAGTATCATAAATATAATATTTAGCATCTATTACTTGAGTGAAGCTTTACGGTTAAATAAAACCTTCAAATTAGATGATAAATATATTACTAACTTTGGAAAAAGAATTGGAATTATCTCTTTAATTTATATACCACATATTTTTCTAATAAGTTCCTTACTTTTCAGAGATTTACACAATTTACAAATTATGATGACAAGTCTTATCATTTTTATAGAAGCCATATTAATAGGAGTGGTTTTTAAAGAAGTATATGACCTCATCTTCAAGGAGGAAGCTGAGAGGGTTTTTGAATTAGAAAAAAATCGTAAATTATATTTTGAGAAATAAAAAGAAGTTCTTTATATTACAACGAGAATTACTGTTTTGCTAACTTTTCAATAGCAGTATCAATCATTTTAAGTTTAGTAGAATATTTCTCCATAAGGTCTGCAAACTTCTCAATATCAATTTCGTTATTTTCTCTTAAGGATTTTAATTCATTTATAGTTCTTACTATTCCCGCTTTTTTATCATTTAATTTTTCTCGTTTACTATAAGGTATTTTCTGTTCTAGCTTCTTTTTTTGGAATGTTTTAAATCTTTTAATATTTAAATCTTTAGGAACAAATTTGGTCAGATATACAATATTTTTAGGAACAAATGGAGCTAAATTTTCAGGGATAATTACTATGGGCTCTGGATCCTGTATTTTTTTAATCTCTTCATAATCTAAAGATTCAATATTATTATTTTTTAGTAAATCCCTGACAATCGATAAATTTAGCTGGATACTCTCCCGTTCTTTTTCTGATAAGTAAGGTAAATCCTTATACATATCCTCCCAGATTTCTTCAGCCTTCTTATAATAAAAGTTAGCTTTTTGCTGTAATTTTTGGACTTTTTCTTTATTTATTGTAGTGATTGATGATTCTAATGAAGCAATAGCCTTTAAATGGCATGCTTTTCCCATATCAAAATGAAATTGAGCTCTTAATTGATGTCTTTTCTTTTCATCATGCTTTTTTAAATAAAAGATTCTCTTAGACAAGGCACTTAAGCCTGCATAAAGTTTTGAAGCAAAATAAACATTGTTTTTGCTTTCTTCTCGTAAAGCAGCAATACTTTGCGCTAATACTCGAGTTTCTTCTGAATTTAATTCAAGATGTTCGGGATCTAATGAATTACCAAGATCACTCTGTTGGACTACTGCTGTGCTGAAATAAGCTGCTGTTTTATAAGTCTTACTACTTTCCGCCATAGCAACAACTGAGTTTTCCCAATCTTCCTCATCTTCAAACCTTTCAGATAATTGAGAATAAGCTTTAGCTAAAACCGTTAAAACACGAGCACATTCAAACATTAAATCCTTTATCTCAATTTCGCGATTATTTTCAAGAGGATCTAAATAATAAGGAGTAATATCTAATTTTTTTATAATTTCAGATTGATTATGATTCTGATAATTAATATTTAATATTTTAGTATACTCTAATATAAGATTCAAATCATCCAAGCTGAAATGTTCTTCCTCTTTTTCTAAAGCTTCTTCTAATTTTTTAATCTTAAAATGCAGATAACGTATTCTCTGCATTGACTCCTCTGTAAAAAAAGTAGACATAATCTTTTCAGTAGTTTTCTTGTTAAATTTGAGTTAATTAAGATTATTAAATGATCATTTTAAAACTAATCTATAAATACTTTTTAATTACAACTAAATTTATAACATTCTGAGTAAAAATTTTATATATAAATAATGAGCAAAAACACTATTTTTATCATTGAATTTGTTTCTGGTGGGGGATTCAATCAAGCTAAGATTCCTGCCTCCCTCTTTGCTGAAGGATATGGCATGTTAAGATCTATTATTGCTGATTTTAAGGATTTAGACTATGAAATTGAAACTCTTTTAGATTTTCGAATTTCCTTTTTATCAAAGTATTTAAAAGCTGATTTTATTAACATCGTCCAAAATTCGGATAATTTTATTACTAAATTTAAAGAATGTGTTAAAAAAAGTAAATTTTGCTTTATTATTGCTCCAGAATTCTTAAAAATTCTTTTTAATCTTACACAAATCGCATTAGATAACGATGCGATTGTT
Organism: Candidatus Hodarchaeota archaeon; assembly: GCA_048887145.1. Lineage (GTDB taxonomy): Archaea > Asgardarchaeota > Lokiarchaeia > Sigyniarchaeales > SOKP01 > SOKP01. The sequence continues at coordinate 8,516 of JBHLKA010000035.1, read as the reverse complement.
TTAAGTGTCGGTTTAAAAGGGATTCTACTAGGCTCTTCAAAATTAAAAACATTTAATTTTTTAAAAGAGCAGAAAGTATGCTCTCCAATGACTTTTTTAGTACCTTATAACGAAGGTCGATGTAATATTGATTTCATAATTAGAAAATTAAATGAGCTTGGTGCTCCAATCGTAATAAAGCCCGAAGATGGAGTTGGAGCGGAATCAATCTTTTATTTTGAAACTGAAAATCAAATTAAAAAGTTTTTCAATCAATCTATAAATCCGCTAGATCCTTCCAGAAGATATATCTTGCAAGAATTCGTTGAAGGTAGTGACCTGAGTGTATCATTAATAGGAAGTAACAATCCAAATACATCATCTAAACGCTCTCCGATCATAATAGGTATTAACCATCAAAATGTTGTCATAAAGAACTCCCATCATGAGTCTAAATATTTAGGAGGATATACGCCCGTAGAAAATTGGGAAAAAATAGCGTTCTCTTTAAAAAAGAATTTCGAAAAGCTAAATTTGTCGTGTTTTAACGGATTCTTTGGTATAGATTTTATCCAAATACAGGATGGGTCATTAAATTTCATTGAGATCAATCCAAGATTAACCACTTCATATATAGGAATTAGAAATGTTGTTAAACAAAACTTAATAAATACAGTCTTAAATTTTGATGAAAATATTTTTGAAATAGATAAATTTTCAAAATTCGGTCATTTAAATCTAGAATATACTGGAACAGCATCTTTTAAAAATGTGGCTAATATTATTATTCCTAAAATAATAAATGATATTCCTGAAATAGTTACACCTCCAATAAAACTTAATGGCGATATTAACACTCAAAGTGATTATTACTCTTGTTTTATTGCTACAAAAACTAAAAATCTTCCCTCATCTGAAAGGAGAATTAACAAGATTATTAAGATATTGGAAAAGAAAGAGTTCAATATTATTAAATAGATAAAGCCAAAATAATTGAAAAACCGCCGTAATGTATCAATAAAGAGATTATCAATGCGCTTTCAACTTTTAAATGCTTATTTACGATTAAATTGTAAGTTAGAAGCCATAATGCCCATACTTGAAAAATAATCATTAAAATATTATCCATAATAGTAATTATAGAATAATCTAATAGATCTAATTCCTTAAATAAGTAATGTATTGCTAAATATATTATAGTTGGATAAAAAATTAGACTAAAAGATAATAAGAATTTAATAGAATTCTCATTTTTCTTATAAACGATACGACAGATTAATTCATTTATAAAATAATATAGTAAAAAGTTTATAATAAAAAATATATTAAACAATATCTGTAAACTTATATTACTGTTTTGAAAAGATTGGAATAGCTTGGTAAAAAATAATAATATTGGAAATAAATCAGTTAAATTACACAAAATCAAGCCTAAAGTTAAAAGTCCTATCGAAAAAATAACTGCATAGATTTTATAACCTTTCTCATAGTTAATAATTTTTTTTGGAGTTAAAAACATCAAACTTTTTAAAATAGGGGAATTAAATTCTTTTTTTGAGAAATCGGTTATAGTTTCAATATTATCTTGTAGTGAATCATAAGCGTGTTGCCCTAATTCTGTTAAATAATACTTTTTATCTTTTCCTTGTTCAATTAATTGAGATAATGCATCTAAATGATGATAAATTGTGCCAGTGCTGACTTTTAATTCTTTTTTAAGCGTAGTAAAAGAAGAAAATTCATTGTCCCCTATAATTTTTATAATTCTTCTTCTGAGATCATGTCCTAATGCATAGTAAAAGTTCGATTCCAAATTTCCAGAATCATTCGTATCTAAATTTTCTTTTTCGCTCTCTTTAATTTTTAACTCCCTTCTTTGGATTTTTCTCTTGTTAAAAGGATATTTAAATTATGAAAAAAGATTAGAATAGCACCTGCGATAGATATATAAAAACCGGGACCTGCTTTCGGGATATAATCTATTTCTTGAGGAATTAATTCAAAAATAAAAACCAAAAAGAAACCAAATCCCACGAAATTAATGATTACTGAATTTATTCGATATTCTAATTTAAAATATATTAATAAAGTAGCTATTAAACATATACTTCCACTGATTAAAGGAAAAAGATATAATAAAGAATTTGATATATCCACAGAAGTAGCTATTATGTATCTCTCCATTAATGAGTAACCAGAAAACCATGCCAAAAATTGAGATATAATCAACAAAATTGACCCTGCTAACCCCAACAACCTATAATCAAAAATTGACTTAATATCCATATAACATTCTCGATATTTGATTTTTCATATATAAACATTCAAATAGTATAAAAATAAATATTAATATTAATTTATTTTTTAATTTTCGTGTCAAAATTAATTACTGTTTTTTGAAAAATCATGTCAGCCCAAGAAGAACAAGTAGATATGGATTCAGTCGCGTTGTTCGATTACTTAAAACAAGAAATCCCAGTCGATGATCTGAAGAATTTCGCATCCCCAAGGCGAATTCGGAGCATAGATTTCGTCAAAGGGTTAGCAATCGTGATGATCCTTATGGCACATACGGCTGAGGCTTGGCTTAATAATCAATGGATATATCTTTATGGGATGATGTTCGCTCTACTTGATTTTCTCGGGCCCTCCCTTTTTGTATTTCTTTCTGCTCTTAGTGTAATCTTTAGCGTTAAAAGAAAGCAAGGGGTTATACCGGATAAAGTTATTAGAAATGGGATTATTACCCGTGGTATAGTCATAATGGTGATAGGGATATTGTTTAATATACCTTCAATTTTCCTTTACAACAGACCAGAATTAATCTGGAATTGGAATATCTTGGTATTTATTGGTTTTTCACAGATTATCTCACTTTACGCTTTAAAATTAGGTAAAGCAACCAGAGGAATTATCGGAACCTTCATTATTTTTACTTCGGATACAATTAGGAAATATCTTTATGATGGAGAAGAAGCCGGAAACATATTCCTTTCAATCATTCATTATATTGTGGTTTCACCTGCTCCAATGACACCATTGATACCGTTCTTATCTATCTGCTTTATATCAACTATCTTTGGTGAATATCTTTATGCTGCAATGATTGATGGAACCAAACAAGCCTATACGGTTCTTTTTAGAATATTTCTTTTTTGGGGTGTTTGTCTTATTGCTTTGGGTATAATTTATCCTTTTATTCTAGGAACACCCTTACAAACAACTACAACTTTATCGGTAATAGATTATCCCTTTTTAGACTTGCTAAGAGTAGCAAACTCTCAAACATTTACGAGTTTTCAATTTCCCGGAATGCCTGATTTCTTAATTAGAGGCAGATCCTCTAACATGTGCTATGATTTAGGGTGGGGTTTACTTATAATTGCAATTTTTTTTTACTATATCGATATTAAAGAAAAAGATAATAGCTTTATTAGGATGCTAGTGTATTATGGTAAAGTTTCTTTAAGTCTATTTCTTGTACATTGGGTATTTATTAGTCTTTTCATGGACTATTTAAATATTGTGTTCTTTGTATTTATATGGCTTGGTTTTACGGGTTTAATGGGTTTTTTGATGTACGTTTGGATAGAATTTGCAAATGGGGTTGGTAGTCCTGAATGGATAATGGTACAAATCGGTAGAATAGGGCAAAAAACAACACATGTTGTAAAAAAAGAAACTCATCTCATTGTAGAGAAAATTAAGAAAGATCATGAGCATAAATCCTAATTACCTATAACACCTTTTTCTTATAATTAAGAGAAGCAATAAATAAAATTTTCAAACAAAAAACATACCCCTAATATTCGATAACGGATTAAATGCCTTCTAAAGCTATTTTATGCTAAACATATAAATACCCATAATATAATATATCAAATATACAAAGGCATTTTTGTATTTAATAAAAACATAACGCTAAGAAATAATCATTTTTTATAACTTAACTTCAAAAATATTGATAAAAATGCAAAAGGAGACATTTAAGTTTAAGATAACTCTTTTTGGGGCAGGTGGAGTTGGTAAAACCTCCCTACTGATTAGATATATAAAGGATTATTTTAATCCAGAGTTAAAACAAACAATCGGCTCAAATTTTTTAATTAAAGACGTTGAAATTGAAAATACAAATGTTAGATTACTCCTTTGGGATATTGGAGGGCAGGAACAATTTAGTAAGCTTCGACAAATCTATTTCAAGGGCAGTAACGGGGCTTTTGGCGTATATGATGTTACAAGTCAGCCTTCCTTATTAAAACTTCCTGGTTGGATAAGCAGTATTAAGAAGTCAGTAAAAAAGTCAATTCCAATGATAATTGTTGGAAATAAGACGGATTTAGAACGTCAAGTAGAGAGATCAGAAGCAGAGGATTTAGTAAAAAGACTTAATTGCTGCGACTATTTAGAAACCTCTGCTAAAACAGGCGAAAATGTAGAACAAGCCTTTAAAAAGATTGCAAAAGCATGTTTAGAAAGTGTGACAGAAGATTAATAACTACTCCGGTTTATTTATTAATAATGGTTATTTCAATTTAATACTATAAATTTGAAGGTCTTTTTTTAATTTTTCAATATTACTAAACCGGATTGCTCTTATTCCAGCTTCTCCAGCAGCTTTGACATTATTTAAACCGTCATCAATAAATAGAATTTGCTGTGGTTTACAATTTGCTTTTTTTATAGCTAATTTATATATAGCAGGATCGGGTTTAGTAATTTGAATTTCATGGGATAGGATAAAATCGTCAAATAAATTCCATATATCCCAGTTTTGTTTTTTTAAATATTTCCAATGACTTATATTAATATTTGACATACACATTAATTTCACGTGATTAGCTTTCTTAATAGTTTTTATTAAATTCAACATTTCCATATTGATGTCTGCTATAATACTATTAAAAGCATTATAGAATGTCTTTTGATCTAATGAACAAACTTGAAGTAACTCACACGCTAATTGATAAAATTCCTCTTTACTTATTTTACCTTGATGAAATGTATCGGATTGTCGGAAAAATTCCAACATTATGGGAGTACTTGTTTTATTTAATGGAGATGGAGTAATAACTTCATTAAAAAAACGACTGAAATCAAGTTCTATAATAACTCCCCCTAAATCAAAAATTATACATTTAATTGCCATATTATTCTCCATTTAGATAAAAATTATTTTCTAAAAGATACTTTTGTTGAAAATCTGCGAAATGGTTTAGGAAGCTTGTATTTCGGAGCACCTTTCGTTTCCTCTTCAAGTATTTCTAAAAATTTACTTACCTTTATATCATTTATTTGCTCTGAAGTTGCTTTTTTTGGTCCAAAAGGCTTACCTACTAATCTTTTTCTTATTGAAATTGTTTTGTTTGCTTGTTCTTTTTTCCCTACTATAATTGTATATGGAATCCATTCAACCTCTGCTTGTCTTATCTTTTTACCAACAGTTTCTTCGCGATCATCAAAATCTACTCGGTATGATTTTTCACTAATAAGATTTAAAAGTTTTTCAGCATAGTTATTTTGTTCATTGCTTACAGTAATAATTCTTATTTGAATAGGAGATAACCATGTTTTAAAACCTGGAACTAATTTGTCTTTATTTCGAACAGCAGATTCAATAAGCCCCCATAAAACTCGTTCTATACCTCCCGTCGGAGAATTATGCAATATCATAGGATGCTTAACTTTCCCATCGGCATCAATAAATGAGATATTATATTTTTGTCTCTTTTTTCCATCTGTATCTATCATATAATCTAAACAACTCTCCACATCTATCTGATTTGTTGCCAAGGTCGCATCTTTATTTTCAGCAGAAAGAACATTTCTCTCAAGTTTTAATACATAATAATAATACCTTTCGTCCCATAACTCTAATAAAGCAGGAAAATCTTCTGTTTTTATCAAATTTATTATCCAGTCTTTATTCTCTCTATAGAAATCTTTAGTAACTCTAAATATAACATAAGTTTTTACTCCTAAGTCTTTTTCAAGATTCTTTATCAAGAAATACTGTTTTTTGAATTCTTCTACCGCAGAATCTAAATCTTTACATAAACTGTGCATATCAGGCATTATAAAAGCACGTAACCTCCGTAATCCAGTAAGTTCTCCTTCTAATTCCCGTCTAAATGAATATTGTTCCCATTCATAAACCCTAAGAGGAAAATATTGAGGTTTCAAATTCATGGAGGAGAACAAATCAAACAAAAGAAAATCTGAAGCATACCGCAGTAAATATCTATCATTTCCAGACTCAAGCCAATAACTTCTAGCGGGAAATCTTGCTGTTTGAGCAGTTAACTTTTTATTCTTAACTGTATACATTATTGGAGTATCAATAAGTATCGCTCCATAATCGATTAACTTATCTTCAACGTAATTTTTTATCAAATTTTTCATGATAACTCCTTTTGTATACCATCTTAAATTTCCAGCATCTGTATTTGGATCAAAATCAACTAATTCAAAATCTTTCATCACCTTGATGTGGGCAGGTTCTATTGATTCATCCACCCTTCTAGATCCAAGTTCAGATTTTAGAAACATATAGAAATCTTGATCTTTAACTTCCTTAAATGGAAGAACATTATGCTCATCATCGAATTTTATATCTAATTCATTGCCTGTGGGAGTAATTACTTTGAAGATAGAATTCTTTATTTGTTCTTCAGGGGTAATCGCTAATTTTACATCTCTATACATTTCAGCTACTTCATGACCTAAGCAATTAATTTTAAATGACTTATACCATCCAAAGGGAGAAAATTTTGCCTCAATACCTTTCTCTTCTAAATTTTTAGTGATTTTGGGACAGACTTCCATTGCATTTTTTTCATTGCTCAGGAATTTGCTCAAATGAGCCCAAGGATAGACCAATACTTTATCAACACGGTACATGCTTCTATCCTTAATAAGTTCCAAGAATTTTCTTTGTTTTCCTCTTAACTTACCTTCCTCAATCTTTTTATTGTAATTCCGTATTTCTTCGTTTTTTTCTCTAACTTTCTCTGGAAAATTTGTTATTTGGAGTATGGCTTCTTCAATTACATCAGCCCCCTGCTTGGCAATTAAATCTGTATCATAAGTATCCTGATCTTCAACTGAAATGTAAGCAACAAGTATCAATCCTTTCATCTCGATTACGTCTTCTGGAAAATCTTGTGGCTCACTTGTGGCAGGTTTGTTCTTAATTACTTTTACGCCATCTGAATGAATTAATAAAATTTTCATTATTATCTTGTATGGTTAATTAATTACAAAATCTCTAACAAAAAATTCTAAATATTTTTCTAACTTTTGATAATTAATTATATTTAAAATTCAAATTAATTATTACTAAAATAGTTATTTATTAGAATGAATCTTAAAAATATTTTTTCAGAACTCATACAAGCATTAGATAAATTAGATCTAGATCGCGAAGAAATATTAAAAATTTCTCGAACAATTATTCGCGATTGCAGTATAGCAATTAAAAATATTCATAGAAAAGAATATGAAGAGTATCATGAGAAATTAAATAGTATTAAACTTGTTCATAAAAAACTCGTTTCAATTGTAGATAAGAATCCTGGAGCGTTTTCTAAGTACTTAAAAACTCCCGAGCAAGAGTATGCTGAAGCAGTAACATTCTATTCAATCGTGACAAATGAAGAATTACCTAAACCTAGTGAACTTAATATTGATCCATTGAATTATGCGTTTGGTCTAGCTGATGTGGTTGGAGAATTAAGAAGATATGCATTAGATAATATAAGAAATTCACAGATTCAAGATTTAAATAAAATTTTAGAAAGCATGGACGAGATTTATTCTTATTTATTTGCATTAGATTATCCCTCTGGATTAACTCAGGATCTAAGACAGAAAACAGATAGAGTAAGAAGCATAATCGAAAAAACAAGAGGAGATATTTCGATTTCTCTACAAATGAATGAATTAAAAACATGCATAGAAAACAAGGTTAAATTTAATAAATAAAACTCTAAAAAGATGCCAATGCCATTTGAAACCGAAAAAATAAAACATGAAAGCAAGATAAATTATGAGAAAGCTTGGCTTGAAACAAAAAATCTTTTGAAGTTAAAAGGCAACTATTTTAATTTAGTGAATAAGGGAAAAAGTCACATTGTAAACGACTTTATCTTTGATGCAAGGAAAAAAATGCTTTCTCTAGGATTTGAAGAACTAGTTTTACCAATGTTTGTCGAGGAAAGTGAAATTTATAAGCAATATGGTCCTGAAGCAGCTTTAATACTTGATAGATTATTTTATTTAGCGGGTTTACCTCGCCCAGATATTGGAATCTCAAATGAAAAAATTAATTTTTTAAACAAAATAATTCCAAATTTTAATAAAATAGATGTATTAAAAAATATCTTTAGAGCATATAAAAAGGGAGAAATTGAAGCTGATGATTTGATTGAAACCTTTATTGAAAGATTAGAAGTTGAAGAAACTGAAGCCACCGAAATTATTGATAAAGTTTTTCCAGAATTGAAAAATTTAAAACCAATACCTACAAAAACTACTCT